>JAYTIO010000264.1:0-3200 GCA_043731805.1 Pedosphaera sp.
GACGTGGGCCTCATCATCCACGAGGGCCAGCTCACCTTCGAGCAACACGGCTTCCACCTCTGCGAAGACCTCGGCGCATGGTGGGGCCGCGAGCACGATGGCCTGCCGCTGCCGCTCGGCGGGAACGTCATCCATAAGCGCATCCCGCCCGCCGAGCGCAAGGTCATCTCCGACCTGCTCACCCAGAGCATCCGCTACAGCCTGGACCACCGCCCCGAGGCCGTCGCGCACTCGCTCAAGTGGGCGCGCGGCATGGGCCTGGACCTCGCGGACAAGTTCGTCGGGATGTATGTGAACCACTGGACGCTCGACTACGGCGAGCGCGGCCGCGAAGCCATCCGGCGCTTCCTCGGCGAAGCGGCGGCGAAGGGCTTGATTCCGAAACTGCCGGAGTTGGAGTTCGTGGTATAGCTTGGAGCGCGGCTGTCCCAGCCGCCGCCCGCCGCCCGCGCCGGTGGCGGGGAGCATTCAGAAATCGTCGCCCGACCGAGCCGCTGCGGCTGGGACAGCCGCGCACCATCTGCCGCGCTTGCCGCCGCCGTTTGAAACCCCGTAGCCTGCCGCCGTGTTCCGCGCTCGAATCCTCCGCATCATCAGCGGGCTGGTGCTGCTGGCCTGGCCCGGCAGCTTGCTCGCACCAGCCCCGCTCCACCCCGGCCTCGCCGCCACGGCCACCGACGGCCTGCGCACCACGAAGTTCGCTCTGCCCACGCCCAACTTCACGCTGCTGCCCGGCGAGTCCATCCACCCCACGCTCAAGCCGGAATTCCGCGTCGAGTGGAGCGGCGTGCTCAAGCTGGCGCGCAGCGGGCGCTACACCCTCTTCGCCGATGCGAAGGTCTTCGTGGACGGCAAGGAAATTCAGGGCCAGCCCACGCCACTCGAAGCCGGCGAGCGCGCGCTGCAAGTTGAGTTCACTCGTAAGCCCGGCGCGACGGCGCGGCTGCAACTTCAGTGGGAGTCCGAACACTTCGCCCGCGAGCCGGTGCCGCACACGGCCTTCGCCAATCGCGAGCAGGGTTGGACGTTTTCCCTCGCCGAGCAGTTGGCCGCGACGCGGCCTTCGCCCGCGCCCTTGCAGGAGTTTCACCGGCTCACGCGGCAGTTGAACTGCGCCGAGTGCCACGAACTCTACGGCCCGGCCAAGCGCGCGCTGGAAGGCGCCGAAGCCCCGCCGTCGCTCACCGACGCGGGCAACAAGCTGCGCGCGAACTGGCTTACCCAAGTGCTCGTGGACAACAAGCGCATCCGCCCGTGGATGAAGCTCGTGCCGGCGCACGGCGGCGAAGCGGCGCGTCCGCTGGTGAAGCTCTTCGCCCAGCAGGCCGGCGCGGAACTCGGCGAAGGCGCGACGGCTCCGGCCCCGACGCCCGCGCAAGCCGCCGAGGGTTTGAAGCTGCTGGGCAAGGGCGACGGCGGGCTGGCGTGCATCAACTGCCACGACTTCGCCGGGCATCGCTCGGCGGGCGACTTGCGCGGGCCGGACATGACGGAGATGCACGCGCGCATCCGCAGCGACTGGCTGCTGCGCTGGCTGCGCGAGCCCAGCCGCCTGCAGCCCGGCACGGCGATGCCCGCGTTCTTCAGCGACATGGTGGCCGACCAAGCCCACGCGAAGATGGCCGCGCTGGTCCACGCGCTTGCCGCCGGGCAGTCGCTGCCGTTGCCGGAGGGCTTGCTGGCGGGGCCGCAGGATTACCGGCTCGTGGTGCGCGATGAACCGGTGGTGTTCCGCACGTTCATCGCGGACTCCAGCACGCGCAGCATCGCCGTGGGCTTGCCCGGCGGGGTGAACTACGTCTTCGATGCCGAGCAGTGCCGCGTGCGCTACGCGTGGAGCGGGGAGTTCCTCGATGTCAGTCCGGTGTGGACCGGGCGCGGCGGCGGGCCGGCGAAGGTGCTGGGGCAACGCTTTTTCTCCCCGCCCGCGAGCCACCCGCTGCGCGTGGGCAACCCAGACGCGGAGCCGCAGTTGAAATTCCTCGGCTACCGGCTAGTGGACAAGTTCCCCGAGTTCCTCTTCGAGGTGAACGGCGTCTCCGTGCGCCAGCGGGTGCGCAAGGCGCCAGCGGAGAGCAGCCTGGAATGGGAGTTCGCTTTGGGCGAGACGCGTGAGCCGGTGTGGTTTCTGACGCCGCAGGGGCTGGCCACGACCTTCGCCAGCGGCATCGGCGAGCTGGCGGACGCCCGCATCAAGCTGAAGCCGGACACGCGGTTCTTCGAGGTGACGGTGAGCACGAAGTGAAGTCCCGCACCGCCGCGGAAGCAGCCGAGAAGAGGAGCACCACTCACCAGCACTGACCGGCACTAATGAACAGCCGAGTTCAGGAAGTGCGTTGGTTACGAGAACTGCTCATGTCTCTTTCCCATTAGTGCAGGTCAGTGCCGGTAAGTGGTTCATTCAGTTTCAATCCAAACCATGAGCGAACATTTAGTCAGTGCGGCTCGCGCGTTGAGCGCCGCCGTCGGGCGGCTGCGGTTCGCGCCGCCGGTGGCCTACGTCTATAACCCGCTCGACTACGCGTGGGCGGCGCACGAGTTGTTCCTGCGCAAGTTCGGCGGCGGGCGCAAGCGCGTGCTCTTCCTCGGCATGAATCCCGGCCCCTTCGGCATGGCGCAGACGGGCGTGCCCTTCGGCGAGGTGGCGGCGGTGCGGGATTGGATGGGCATCTACACGCTCGTCGCCCAACCCAAGCACGCACACCCGAAGCGGCCCATCGAGGGCTTCGCGTGCCCGCGTTCGGAGGTGAGCGGGCGGCGGCTGTGGGGCTTGTTCGCCACGCAGTTCAAGACGCCGGAGCAGTTCTTCGCCGACCACTTCGTCGTGAACTTCTGCCCGCTGGCCTTCATGGACGAGGGCGGACGCAACGTGACGCCGGACAAACTCGGCGCGACCGAGCGCGAGAAGCTCTTCGCCATCTGCGACGAACACCTGCGGCAAGTCGTTGTATCCACGCGTGCCGAGTGGGTCATCGGCGTCGGGGACTTCGCGGAGAAGCGCGCGCGCGAGGCGCTGGGCGAAGGCGGCGTGCGCTTCGGTCGGATTCTGCACCCCAGCCCGGCGAGCCCGGCGGCGAACAAGGGTTGGGCGGCGGCGGCGGAGCGGCAGTTGTGGGAGCTGGGGGTGTGGCGGCAAACCGCTACTTCTTCCCGAGCACTTCCTTGAGCTTGTCGCTGGCTTCCTTGCCGGCGGCGAGCTT
>JAYTIO010000265.1:0-1642 GCA_043731805.1 Pedosphaera sp.
TTCAGGGTCCGAGCAGACTTTGGGAAACGATTGGCCTGTGGACCGGCGCACGTTGAAGCGGCGTCAACGCCGCGCTCCACGCCACAACCTCACGCCGACGCGCTGAGGTTCTTCAAGTCCGCGCGCACTTCGGAGTAGTTCGTGTCGAAGGCCAGGACCTTCGGGTCGGGCGGGAGGTTCCAGCTCTGGCAGGCGGCGGTGTAGCAGTCGGGCCACCAGTTGCGGTGTTGCGTCAGGCCCTTGTCGCGCCACTCGCGCCAGCCCATGAGCACGCGGCTCCAGCACGCGTCGCCGTAGTCCACGGCGCGTTTGGCGTCGCCGATTTCCTTCACATACCAGTCGCGGCCCACGCGGGCGTGGAGGACTTCGTCGGCCCAGTCGTAGTCCTGGAAGAGACCGGAGAGCGGGTTGTGCGAGGCGAGGGCGACTTCCCACTCGAAGCGCTTGCCGGTCTTGGGCATGAGGCCCTGCTCGATGAAGTAGAGCACGGCGTGGCGCTCGATGGGCTTCAACTGCGTGTTGAGGCCGAGCGACCAAGTGTGGTTGATCATCACCTTGTCCGGCCACGAGATGCCGAGGTTCACGAAGCCCACCTCGCCCATCATGGCGTGGCGCGCCTCGTCCCAGAGCTGGCGCGTCATGTCGCGGTAGTAGCCCCACGGCTTGCCGGGTGTCTCGGCGATGATGCTGGCCATCATCTCCGGCACGTCGATTTCACGCAGTCGCTTGTAGAACATCATCAGCGTCTTGGGCTCTGGCGGGAACGCGTCGCTGTAGAGGAAGACCTCGGCGTTGACGCCCATGTTGTAGGGGTCTGGAAAACGGGCGTCGCGCTGGGGCGTGCCGTCGAAGACGTGGGGTTGGGCGGAGTGCTGGCGGACAAGGCTCTTCTCCGTCGCCGTCTGTGTTCCATCGAGTCCACCTGCCGCAGCGAGGCAATCCGCCAGCAACGTCAGCCACGCGACGTGCTCCGTCCGCCACGCGTCCGTCACGAGACTCGCGAGCACCTGCGCGCCATACGCCAGCATCTCGTCCACCTCCAGCAGGGCGAAGCGCAGCACGCGCAGACTGGGGTGGTCCACGAGCGGGTTCGTGTCCACGCGATGCCGCTCCAGCGCAGCCTTCACGGCGGGCAGAGCCTTGCCGTAGAGGCCGGCGACGAGCGCCTCTGTCGTGGGTGCGGCGAGGATTTCATCGAAGAAGATTTCCAACGCAGCGTGCGGCGTTGCATCCAGGCCGAGCGGCGGCTCGCGCATCTCGCCGACGCGGTTGCGCAGCGCGGTGGTGTGCTCGGCGCAGTAGTGCGCGTGCAAACTGAAACCCATCTTCAACTCGTAGAGGGGTTCCGCCGTGAGCCGCCCGATGAAAATCTGGTGCAGCCGCTTGAACGCGCAGTGGTAGCGCTTGAGGCGGCGGACGCACTCCTCGACCGAGAGGCCGGGGCGCATGGCGTCCGTGAAAGAGCTGAGGCCCGCAAGCGCGGGGAGAGTCCGGTAAGGCTGATAGTTCATGGCAGCGACGAGTTGCTGACGAAAGGATAGCCGCGCACGGCACGGAAACAATCCAACAGCGCAACCACATTTTATGTGTGGAAAGCAAAACTGGATTTACAAGTCGGCGGTCGAAACTCACACTTCACCCC
>JAYTIO010000266.1:0-5697 GCA_043731805.1 Pedosphaera sp.
CATGGCGCGACGGAGAACCCGTTTTACATTTGACCCATGCCGTGAATTCCGTTACGAACTCGCCCATTCAGAACGCCACCCAACGCGAAATACTTTTGAAGCCGGATTCAAGGCGGGGGCAGCCGTGAACGCGCTCAGGCAATGTTAAAGTCCAACTCATTTCTCTGCATTGATTTCGGAGCCACGACCGTGAAGGTCGCGGAGTTCGAGCCGAATGAGACTGGCTCGCTGCGGCTCAAGAACTACACGCTCCGCAGCATGGGGCAGGAAGCGGCGGCCGAGAGCAACCGCGAGGGCGTGGTGCTCCAGACGCTCAAAGACATCCTCCCCGAAGGCGTGCGGGGGGCGTTCGAGGCGGATGTCATTAACGTCTGCGCGCCCGGTTTCCAGGTCTTCTCCAAGTTCGTCAAGCTGCCGGCCACCGATCCGGGCAAGGTCGCGCAGATCATCCAATACGAGGCGCAGCAAAACGTGCCCTTCCCGCTGGAGGAGGTCGTCTGGGACTACCAAATCCTCGGCAGCACGCCCACGGGCGAGCTGGAAGTCCTGCTGGTGGCCATCAAGAACGAAGTGGTCGAGAGCCTCTTCCGCATCGGCGAGCAGGCGGGCTTGGAGATGCACTTGGTGGATGTTTCCTCGGCGGCATTGTGCAATGCCTACCGCTTCAACTACGGCGACGCGGAGGGCTGCGTCATGCTGCTGGACATCGGGGCGCGCAGCAGCAACCTCCTGTTCTTCGAGCAGGGCCGGGTCTATTCCCGCTCGATCAACATCGGTGCGAACTCCATCACCCAGGACTTCGCCACCGAGGTGAAGATGAAATGGGAAGAGGCGGAGAAGATGAAGATCGAGGAGGGGTTCGTCAGCCTCGGCGGGGCCTACGAGGAGCCGAGCAACCCGCACCAGGCGCTCATCTCGAAGATTGCCCGGCAGGTGATGACCCGCCTGCACATCCAGATGAACCAGACGATCCAGTTTTACCGCGGCCAGCAGGGTGGCTCGGCCCCGACGAAGCTGTATCTGGCCGGGGGCGCGTCGCTGCTGCCCTACACCGCGCAGTTTTTCGCGGAGAAGCTGACCGTGCCGGTGGACTACTTCAACCCGTTCCGCAATATCCAGATTGATCCCGAGATCAACCTCGAGGAGATGGCCAAGGTGGCGCACCAGTTCGGCGAGGTCGTCGGGTTGGGCATCCGTAACCTAGCGCAGTGTCCGGTGGAGCTGAATTTGCTGCCGGCCAGCCACTTGAAGCAGCAGCAGTTCAACGCCAAGCGGCTATACTTCATCGGCTCGGTGCTGTGCGTGTTGCTCACCCTGCTCACCTTTGGCTGGTTCTTCGGCTGGACTGCCGGCAAGAAGCAGTCGGCGCTGACTTCGATTCGGGAGAAGATCAAGCCGTTGGAGGCGAACGCCACGACCTTGGCGGCGGCGATACAGGAATATGGGGCCGCGACCGCCTTGGCGGAGCAATACGTCGACCTGGTCAACTCGCGCTCGCGCTGGGCGGAGTTGCTGACGGGCGTGCAGGGCATCATGATCGCGGCGTCCACCAACCACGGCATCAAAGTGTCCGAGGCGGACACGGCGGCCGGAGGCACCAACGCGATCGTGGCGGCGGTTTGGATCGAGCGGATGGATGCCGCCAGTGGGTCGCTCGCCCCCACGCGGGGTGCCAAGAAGCCGATGGGTGGGGGAGGCGAAGACGGGATGGCTCCGCCGATGGCCCCTCCGGGGTTTTCCCCGGCGGGGATGATGATGGGCGGGACTGGGGCTGCGGCGGCGGCTGGGCCCAAAGAGATCACGGCCCTGAATCTGACGTGCCGGGCGCTGAACTTGAAGAAGGTTTCGCCCTCCGCCAACCGGGAGTTCGTGGAGGCCTTGCAGACCAACTTCCAGGCGGCCACGAACCTCTTCCTGGCCGAGGGCACCACCCTCACCAACCGCGTGGACGAGGTGGAGCTGACTAATCACACCTTCGGTTTCAGCGTCACCCTTCGGCTGAAGACCCCCCTTCGCTTCTAGCGCCGCCATGCTCTGGATCAAACGCAATCTCTTTCTGGTCGTCGGGGCCCTGCTCTCGCTCGCGCTGCTCGGCGGGGCGAGCTTCTACCTTTACAGCAGCGACGAGGAGAACTTCCAACGGGACGGGGAGCTCGAACAGCTCAAGATCAACTTGGACAAGCTCAAGTCCGGGGTGTTCCCCAGCGACGCCAACATCGCGCTGGTCCGCAGCAACATAGCGTCGGTCAACGCCTTCATGGCCGATGCCGAGCGGCTGATGGTCAATGAGGTGCCCAAGCCCATGACGGTCGCGCAATTCAACATCAACTTGGCGCGCGCGATTGACGAGCTGCGCCGGGAAGCGACCAATGCGGGCGTGGACATCCCGGCGAAATACGAGTTCACCTTCGGGGAAGTGAAGGTCATGACCGGCCTGCCCACCTACGCGCTGACCCCGCTGATTTCGCAGTTGAGCGAGGTGCGCACCATCAGCGGAGTGCTGTTCAAGGCCAAGGTGCGCGCCGTGGAGAGCCTGCGGCGGGTGAAGGCCTTCGAGGGGGAGCCGCCGGGGGCCGACCTCCTCACTGATCGCGCCCAGCAGACCAACTCGCTCACCCCGGCCGTCAACGTCACCATCACCCCGTATCGGGTGGTGTTCCGGGGCTTCTCCGCAGACTTGGCCGCCGTGATCAACGGCTTTTCCACCACGAAGGAGTTCATGGCCATCCGGCAGATTGATGTGGAGCAGGCGGGGGGTGCCTTCGATGCCCCCAACCCCATGATGGGGATGGCACCCGGGATGCAGCCCGGCATGGTGCCGCCGGCGGGGCTTCCAAACCCCGGAGTTCCCGGGGCACCCGTGAACCCGGCTGCGCCTCCCGGAGCCCGCCCACCGCCCCCGAAAGCTCCCGGAGGTCTCCCCGCCGCACCATCCGCGCCCAAGTCGAGCCTGACCTTGGTGCTGAACGAGAAACCCCTGCGGTTCACCCTCGCGCTTGATGTGATAAAAGTAGCGCGCAAGCTAGGCCCAGCGACGGCTCCGGCTCCCGCTTCTGGAACCGCCAAGTGATTTCATGGAATTCCTCAAGAACCATTACGAGAAACTAATCCTGGGCCTCACGCTGCTGCTGCTGGCGGCGGGCGCGGTGGTGCTCGTGTTCGCAGCCAGCTCGGTGCAGGAGGACTTGGACGGTTATCGGAAACTGATCGTGGAGAGCGACGGCAAACGGCCTTCAGTGGAGGATCCCAAAGCCCGCAAGGAGTTGTTGGCGCGGGTTTCACGCCCGGCACAGACGGATTTCGCCAACGTTCACCGGGTCTTCAACCCTGACGCTTGGTATGTAAAGACCAACGGAGACTGGGTCGCCGGCACCAACGTCGGAGCCACCCGGCTCGAAGTCCAGTCGATCACCCCGCAGCTTCTCAAGCTCTGGTTTGACGGCCTCGGCAGCACCAATGCCGGGCGGGAGTCGGTGAAGGTAAGCGTGATCCGGGAGTTCGCCCGCACACCGTTGGACCAAGGCAAGAAATCGCTCACGCTCTCGCTCACCTCGACGAACGCCGTCAACATGCTGGACAATACGAGCAAACTTCAGGTCTTCGCCCGTGAGATCGGCGGCACGCCCGAGATCCCCGAAGTGCGCATGGAACTGGTCGAGCCAGGCAAGGAACCCCTCAAGTTCACCGTGTCCAAGGCGCAAGGTTTCACCAATGTGTTCGAATACATCGCCTTCATCGTTTACCCGGTGGAGTCCAATTTCATCTGGCGGGCCGCCCGCAAGGGGCAGCCGCTGGCCTTCGCCGGGGACACCAACATAGTCGTTGAAATCACCGCGACCAACGTGGTAGTGAGGGCCAATTCAAATGACAAAACTACCACGGTTCCACTGGGTCCCCCGCCGCCTGCCGGGCCACGCCCCAAGTGACCGGGAACGATTTTGCTCCTCCGCCTCGCCAACCTGATCCCCTCCGCATGAAAAATCACCTCGTTGTCTTCAGTGCGCTCTGCCTGCTCGCGGTTCCGGCTTGGACCGCCCCCGCCGGTTTCGATCCTGCGGCCATCGCGGAAGAGGAGGCCCTCCGCCGCCAGGAGCGCAAGCTCGTCCTCGACGCGAACCTCGCGCGAGCGAAGCAGCTCCAGAAGGACAAGGACTTCACCAATGCCGCCAAGCTCTACGAGGAGGCCATCGGGCACGCCAAGCTGCTCGGCGGCGTCGAGACCGTGGAGAAACAATACCGGGAGGCGCTGGCCGGGCTAACCCATTGCCGCCTCCAGCTCGCCGTCGGCATGCAGGAAAAATATCAATTCAAGCCCGCCGCCGCCGAAGCGGACAAAATCTTCCTGTTCGATCCGAAAAGCACCGCTGCCGAGGACTTCAAGCGCTTCAACGACCGGGTAGAAACCGCGCATCTGGGCCGCCTGCCCAGCCAACAGGCGGTTACCCGCAGCGTGGAACTCCAGGCGGGCCGCTCCAAGGTCATGGGCCTGGTCCGCGACGGGAAACTTTATTACGAGGTTGGCGAATACAAGGAAGCGCGTCAGCGGCTGGAGGATGCCATCGCCTTGGATCCGATGAACGACGCCGCCTTCTTCTACCTGCGCCTCATCATGGAGTCCCAGTTCGAGCGCGAGAGCCGCTTGCGCGAGAAGACTTACACCGAGCGCGTCGTGGAGGTGACCCAGAAATGGAACGAGCGTTCCCGGGGCGGCCTGCCCTCGGCCAACCCCGACAACAAATCCACCTCCAATTACATGACCAACCCCTACTACCGCACGAATTCTGGGGTGCCCTTCCTGACCCACTCCAGCGATGGAGCCGAGAAGATCAACCGCAAGCTCGATGAAATCATTTTCCCCGAAATCACTTACGACGGCCTGCCCTTGCCGGAGGTGGTCAAGATGCTGGACGCGGATGCCCGGAAGAACGACCCCGAGACCGATCCCAAAAAGAAGGGCCTGAACTTCATGATCAACAACGTCGCCGTGGACTTCATCTCGGCGGGCGTGCAAGGCGCCGGGGGTCCCGGCGGGGCCGCTCCAGTGGCGGCCGCGCCGTTGCTCGACCCGATGGGCAACCCGATCGCCGCCGCCGGCGGCGGGGCGCAGAAGCCCGACCTCGACACCGCGCTCATCAAGGTGACGACCGTGCTCCGCAACCTGACCTTGCGCCAGGTGCTGGATGTCATCTGCAAGACGGCGGAGGTGAAGATGCCCGACGGGCGCAGCGCCGGCTTGAAGTTCTCCATCGAGGAATACGCCATCTCCTTCTCGCCCAAGCTGCCGGAGCAGGCCTCCCTGTTCGCGCGCATGTTCAAGGTCAACCCCGACACCTTCATACAAGGCCTCCACAGTGTCGTATCCCGGCCCATCCAGGCGGTCGTCAGCACCGGTGGTGGTGGTGCGGGCGGCGGCGCGGGTGGCGGCGCGGGCGGTGGTGCGGGCGGCGGCGCGGGCGGCGGGATCCTCCTCGAAGCACCGATGGTGACGATGGTCGCGGGCTCGCACGTCGCCGCGAATGGTGGTGGTGGCGGCGGTGGTGGAACCGGCGCGCAACTCGGCGGCAACGGCGCCACGGGCGGCATCGATGCGACCCCCGCGACCGGCGGCACGGGTGCGAGCCCCGGCAATCCCGGCGGCGGGAACGGTGGCGCCGGGATCATGCCGGCGGCAAGCGGGCTCACGTCCAGCACGGGTGG
>JAYTIO010000267.1:0-1994 GCA_043731805.1 Pedosphaera sp.
GGCTGCCGTCCTTGGCGCGGTTGCAGAGTTCGCCCTGCCAGACCTCACCGCGCTGGATGGTCTGCCAGAGCTGGCGGAAGAACGCCTTCGGGTGATGGCCGGAGTTGATGAGGCGGTGGTCCTGGCCGAGCAGTTCGTCGCGATGGTATTGGGAAATCTCGCAGAACTTGTCGTTCACGTAGGTGATGCGCCCGCGCGCGTCCGTGATGGCGACGATGGAATGGGCGTCGAGCGCGGCCTTGAGCTCCACCAACTCCTTCAGCGAAGTGTCGGCGCGCTGGTGCTGAAGGGAAAGCTCACCACTGGATGCGGTGGCGGCGCTGGCGGCTGCCGCTGCGCCGGTTTCCAAGGTGTTGACGTGTTCGACCAGTTCGGCGTTGGTCATCTGGGAGGGGTCGGCCATGTGGCGCAGAATACGGTTTCGCACCGGACTGACACGACTAAAGCACGACGTGGTCAGGCAGGTGCCCCCGGGAACCATTCCGGCTGAAAGGACGGGCCGGGAGTTTTTTGGCAGCCTTGGCGACCGGGGTGGTGCACTGGTTCCATTGACGGAGTTGGGCTTCGGCCAGCAGCCATTGCTCCAGCGCTCGGCCTTCGGGTCGGCCGGCGACTTCCCAAATGATGCGCGCACACTGGGCAATGTCATCGTGCGTCGGCTCCGGTCGAGGTGCGATGATGGTGAGTTGGATGGGGCGGCGACGGCTTCGAGTGTTCATGGGAGTGACTTTTTTGGGGTGGTGCGTGAGATCAGACCGCAGCGGGAAGTTGTCCGCGATACTCGGTGGGCGACTGGCCGGCCAGCTTCTTGAAGATGCGGTTGAAGTGCGTGAGCGACTGGAAGCCGACATCGTAGGCGATTTCGCTGATGCGCAGGTTGGGGTTGAGCAGGAGGTTCTTGGCCTTCTCGATGCGGACGCGGGAGAGGTAGTCGGTGAAGTTGATGCCCGTGCCCTTCTTGAACATCTTGCAGAAGTAGAAGGTGCTGGTGTTGACCGCCTTGGCCAGCATCCCGAGCGAGAGGTCTTCCGTGTGGTGCGCCTCGATGAACTGCTTGGCGCGCGTGATCATCGGCGGCTCGGCGTGGGCGTTCCGCACCATGAGCTGGTTGCTCACCATGCCGAGATGGTCGGCGAAGATGTGGAGCAGGCTCAGGGCGGCCGCGTGGCGCTTCGCCGGGAGGACGGGCGTGTGGAAGTAGGCCTCGTGCAGGGTCGCGCGGTCGGCGGTCACGCCCCCGGCCTGGGCCAGCTTGGCCGTGCGCTCGAACTGCGCCTCAGTGGGCTTGCGGCGGAACACCTGGCCAGTCTGGAGGTAGCCGATGGTCTTCTCCCCGGTGCGCACGGGCACGGCGGAATCGCACAGGCCAAACTGGCAGGTGACGGTGGCGGGCGCGCAGTGGGCGGCGTCGGCGAGTTGCTGCTGCACCTGGAGGCACGCGGCGCAGGTGTGGCTGCGCTCGGCCATGAGGGCGCAGAAGGGATTCTCGTTCCGGCGCCCGTGGTGCGGGAGCTGCCAGCTCTCGACCGGGCGGAGATTGACGGGCAGGCCGGTGGTCTCGTTGAACGCGCGCTCGTAGTCCTGATAGACCGGCGAGTGGGCGAGGGTGGTGATGATGTGGTTGCTGCTTTCGTGGGTGTTCATAGGTCGCCTCAGATGGGTTGAGCCAGCCAGAGCGGACCGAGCAGCCACGCGTTTCTTGCGGTGCTGCCGACCTTATCTTGGCGTTCCGTTCTTGCTTTCACGCCGTCAAGTTAGGGGCGAGGTGGGGTGGCAACAATTGGGGGCGAGCCCCAGACCGGAGCGGTGGTGAAGGACTAGCACCGCTAAGGGAAACGCCTAGTTAGGCGTCCCGCTTTCTGGTGCCATGAGCAGCGGTTGCAGCAGGATGCTGGCAATCGCCCCGAGCCGCCAGTCCAAGTCGAGCACGATGGTGCGCTGGCCCAGATCCGGGAGAGCGACTCCACGAACCCGAACCATGCCTCGGAGTCAGG
>JAYTIO010000268.1:0-4153 GCA_043731805.1 Pedosphaera sp.
TTTCCGTGGGTCGCGTTCGCGATGCTCACTTACCCACGGCTACTTTTGTTTCGCGCCAACGGAGCCGCTCACTTCTCCAGCAGATACTCCGGCACCTTGATGTCTTTGCTCTTCAGCGACGGCTCGTTGCCGCGCCATTGGAAGCCGGCGGCCTCGAACTCACCACGATTCGCCTTCAGCAAGTCCAGCAGCCGCCGCGCGAGTTGGCGGTTGGGTGAACGCTCACGGACGGCGAAGGGCTGAATCGCCTTCGCGCCCTCGTGCTTGATGGGGAAGAACTCGAGGTGCTCGGCCTGCGGCGCGGCGTTTACGCGATAAACCACCGCCGCCTCCAAGCCACCCGCGCGCATCTGGTTGATGAGGAAGTCCGCCGTGGGCACCTCGACGACGACGTTCTTGCGAACGGAGTCGAGCAGGCCGGTCTGCTTGAGCATGCCGCGCGTCATGAAGCCGAGCGTGCTTTGCTCCGCGTTGCACAGGCCGAGCTTGAGGCCGGGTTGGGCGAGGTCGGCGAGGGTCTTCACGTTCTTTGGGTTGCCCTTGCGCACCACGATGCCGATCTCGGTTTCAGTGAGCAGGAAGGCCTCGGGGAACTGCGCGGCCACGGGCGGCACAAAACACAGGTCGCACGCGTAATAGGCGTCCGGGAAGCGCGGCGAGGTGGCGGAGTCCATCGTCTTCATCGTGGCGCAGAGCACGCCGCAGCCGTTGAAGACCGTGGTGACGTTCACGCCCTCGCGGTCGGCGAACTGCTTCAGGAGCTTCTCAATCGCCAGCCGATTCACGCCGCCGCTGTAGAGGATCAACTCGGGTTTCTCCGCCCACTTGTCGCCGTCCGCGAGCTGGAAGCCGTGCGATTGAAACACCGCGCCGCCCTTCTCCGGCGCGGCGAGGTAGCGGGCGAACTTCAGCGCGGCGGCGGGCTGCGGGCAGAACGCAAGCACGGCGGCGCTGGCGTTCTCGACGCGGGTTTTCAGCTCGGGAACTTCCACAGCGACGAGGCCCTTGAACTGCGGGACCGTCGCGTCCCAGAGAATCGCGGCGTCCACGGTGCCGAGGGAAAGGTCAGCGGCGACCTCGGTGACGGCGGGCTTCATCACAGTGGCGCGGGCGGCGAGCTGCTCCCAAACCACGACCGGCCTCCCGCCTACGATCAGGCTGTTGGCCGCCAGCGCTACCTTGGTTACGCGGGAGATGCTGGCCGCATCGGGATTGGTCAGCGCGAGCTTCACGTCGTCGCGGAGCAGGTCGGCGAGCGTGCGGATGTTCTTAGGATTGCCCGCGCGCACGGCGATGACGGGGTGCTGGCGCACGAGCGGCAGGACTTCGCGCACCAGCTCATACTTCCGCGCGTCAGCCACCGAGCCGTCGTCGGCGGCGATGAAGAGGTCGCCGCGCTTGGCGACGCGGAGATTGCTGATGAGCGCGCCCGTGGGGCCGTATTGCAACTGCACCTCCACGCCAAACTCCGCGCGATACTTCGCCGCGATGGCCTCGACCGGTTGCTTCAAGCCAGCGGCGCAATAAACCGTGAGCGCGGTGGCAGTGCTCGATGATGTCGTGCCCTTGCGTTGGAGCAGCGCCAACGCCGCGAGCAGGGCGGCGATGGTGAAGAGGAGGGCGGCGAGGTTTTTCATCGGCAAAGCCAGCCTAGCTCCGACGGGCGAAGAGGAACAGACCGACCATCGCGCATACTGCCGCCCCCAGCCACAAGACGGTCGGCGACCCTGGCTGGGGCGCGGCGGCATCAGGAGTCGGAGCGCTGGAGATGGTCACGGTCTGCGCTTCGTTGGTCGGGCTGTTCTTGGGAGCAGTCGCCGGCACGTTTGAGATGGAAGTCGGCGGTGAGCTCGCCTTTTCCGCAGCGGCTTGGAGCGCCTCCGCCCAAGCGACGTTGAGTAGCAGGTCCCAGCCGGGGTTTTGGTCCTTCACGCGACAGGAGCACGCGCCGAGGAGGAAGAGGCAGGCTTCCTCAAGTTCTTCGTCGCCGAAGTCGGCGGCGGGCCACGCGCCGAGCACGCGCCCGCGGCCAAAGACGACGGCGAGCCAGGGGCCTTGTGTGAGTTCAGCGTTGGCTTTGGGGCCGGCGAGCATTTTGAGGAAGAGGTTTTCGTCGCTCGGGCCGTCGGCTTCTAGCCTCGGTTCGGGGTTGTCGTTCGCGGCGGACGGCGGCTGGAAGCCGCCGGCACGGGAGACGCGCAGGAGCGAGAAGCCGAGGCGCAGCGCGGGGCCGGGGCCGAGCTTGCTGGTGGGGTCGTTCGGGTCAATCACGGGGAGGCGCGCGACTTGTTCGAGGAATTTCAGGCGCTTGGTGAGGGCGGTGGCTTTGGCGTCGTTGGCTTCACGCGGGCCGGACTCGACGAGCACCCAGACGGCGGAATCGCCAGCGAGCAGGCGGCGGGTGAGTTCGCGGCGGGCGGGGGAATTGGTCAGGCGCGCGAGAGTGGCGGCGTCGAGCGGGCCGGTGAAGACGGGGGTGGCCGAGCGAGGGAAGGTGAGCGTGGCCGGGGAGTTGGGCGGGGCGTCGGTGCGGAGTTCGAGGTTTACGGGGGAGTTGCCGCGCAGGGCGCGCAGGACCGGGGCGAGGGCGGCGTTCTCCATCGCGTTGGCCGGCGCGGTAAGCAGGTAGCGGTCGGGTTCCCAGTGGTCGAGGGCGTAACGGAAGACGGGGACAGTGCAGCACTCGGCGGCGCGGGCCAGGGTGACCAGCAGGACCAGCAGGACCAACGCCCCACAAGGCACAGGTCCACCAATGCCCAAGGCTGGAAGAGGGGGGAGAAGATTCCCCCGGCGGATGGGGGGGCGCAGGCGCTTGAGGTTGCCGCTGCGGACGAGTTGCTTGGCGCGCGTCGCTCCGGGGACCACGATGAAGTGGAAGTGAGGATCCCAGATGGTCATGCCGTGGGGTTACCTTCGCCAAACGCCAGTCCGGCGTCAACGAACGGAGATTTCCACCTCAGCCCGCGCCGCCGCCCTTGATGGCCTTCGGGTCGCCCTTGAGCAGCGCCACGCCGTAGTCGCGGTTCATGCGCGCGATGAAGTCGAGGGAGATTTCCTTCGGGCAAACCGCCTCGCAGGAGCCGGTCACGGTGCAGGCTCCGAAGCCTTCCTCGTCCATCTGGTCCACCATCGCCTTGGCGCGTTTGTAGCGCTCGGGCTGGCCCTGCGGCATGAGGCCGAGGTGTGAAATCTTGGCGGCGACGAAGAGCATCGCGCTGGCGTTCTTGCACGCGGCCACGCACGCGCCGCAGCCGATGCACTGCGCGGCGTCCATCGCGAGGTCGGCGTCGGGCTTCGGGACCGGAATGGAGTTCGCGTCCGGCGCGGCCCCGGTGCGGACGCTGATGAAGCCGCCGGCCTGCTGGATGCGGTCGAACGACTTGCGGTCGCAGACGAGGTCCTTGATGAGCGGGAAGGCCTTCGCGCGGAACGGCTCGACGATAATCTCATCGCCGTCCTTGAAGCTCCGCATATACGTCTGGCACGTCGCGATGCCCTTGTGCGGGCCGTGCGGCTTGCCATCAATGACGAGCGAGCACGTGCCGCAGATGCCCTCGCGGCAGTCGTGGTCGAAGGCAATCGGCTCCTCGCCGTGCGCGGCGATTTCCTCATTGACCACGTCGAGCATCTCGAGGAACGACATGTTGCCGTTGAGCGCGGGCGAGGTGTAGGTCTTGAAGGCACCGGCGGCGTCCCGGTTTTTCTGGCGCCAGACTTTGAGGGTAACTTTCATGCGGAAACTTTGGTGGCAGCCCGCGCGCGACTCTTGGGTGTGCGCTTGGGCATGAGCGTGTGAAAACCTATTTCCCGGCGAGCCTCCGCCGGCGTGATGGGCTTCATCAACTCACGGATGGTGTCAAAGACGACCTTGAACTGCGTGTCGAACTTGCGCTCCAGCGCGTCGAGTCGGCGGGCCAGCTCGGTGTTCTCGGAGAGCATCTGCCGCAGCTTCACGAAGGTGCGGATGACGGCGATGTTGACCGCCACCGCGCGCGGGCTGCGCAGAACGCCGGAGAGCATGGCAACGCCCTGCTCGGTGAAGGCGTAGGGGCGAAATTTTGCGTTCTTGCCCGATTCCAAGATCACAGATTGTGATCTTGGAATTCCCCCAGTTTCTGCGGGAACCCCGTCGGTCTGCGCCTCCAAGATCACA
>JAYTIO010000269.1:0-1588 GCA_043731805.1 Pedosphaera sp.
ACAAAGCTCTGCGTGAAGGACACGGTCTCACCCGCCGTGCGCTTGCCATAGAGCGCGCATCCGCTGCCCAGGGAGAGCACGCCGAGGAGCAGGAGCAGCAAGGGCACGCGGCCTTCCAAGATGCGGCCATTGGCCGGCGCGGCGGGCGGGCCGGCGTCGTGGTCGCGGGCGAAGTAGCCCAGCAGGGCCGTGGCCTCGGCGGCGACGATGCCCGCAATCTTAGGGAGGGTGGGGTCGAGGCCGGCGGTGGCGAGGGCGGCGGCGGCGGCAGCGACCGCGCCGCACCAGGTGGTTTTGGGTGAGTTCATAGTTTGATGTTTTTGCGTTTGTCCGACGGGGGAGAGGGGAGCAAGCCTTGCGCGGCGGCGTCACACAGATAGGTCCAGATACGGGCGCGGTCGCTCTCGCACCGCCGCCAGGCCGCCGCCACCAATCCAAAGAGGAAGACCACGGCGCTGGTGAGCGCGATGACGGCCAAGCGGAGGTCGGAGGGGTCCATGTCAGGGGGTTTTAACCACGAAGGCACGAAGGACACCAAGGGAGGAAGCGCGGGGGCATGGCTTGAGTTCAATGCCTGCCCCCTCCCCCTTCGTGTCCTTCGTGCCTTTGTGGTTCATCTTAGGCGCTGAGTTTCTTCCGCAGCCAGGCGAAGATACCCAATTGGTTCAGCAGGTAGCCCACGCCGGCGAGCAAGGCGAACCAGAACAGCGGCGAGTGTTTGCCCGCGTTCTCCGGGCCGATGCCCGCGAAGTCCCGCACCGTCTGGGCCGCGCTCGCCACATCGTTGCCAATGCCCTTGACCGTATTGGAAAGGATGTCCACATAACTCACCGGGGCGCCGTTGGTATAAGGGGCTTCCCCGGCGGCGAGGCGCGCGGCGTCACTGGCGGCGCTATTGGCCCGCTCCACGTCGAAGGCGCTGCCGCCGACGGCTTGGAGCTGCGCCCGCGTGAGATAGTCCGTCACGTCGAGCTGTCCGTAATAGGCCCGCTGACTGGTGGCGTCGAAGGCGAGCTGGTCGAGCCGCAGGACGCGGCCCGTCGGGAGGGTGAGGGTATTCATACGCTGGTAAAGTGGAGGTTGTGCGAGCCTTGGCCGGAGTTGTTGGCCACCGTAATCGAGAAGCTCTGGCCGGTGGCGTTCGTCCCCGGCAAATCAAAGCCCGCCGTCACGCCCGAATAACTGCAATCCACGTGCGCGCTTGCGGGGAACACTTGCCCGAGGGTGACAAACCCATCCGTGTTGCCGCCGCCGCAGTAAGTCACCTGCCACTTGAAGACCTGCGTGGCGAGGAACTCCCCGGACTCATGCGTCTTGCTGTTGTCAGCCTTGGAGCGGAGGCGGATCTTCAAGGGCACGCCGAAATGGTTGCCGATGACCAGGGCGGGGGCGTCCTGATACGCGCCCACGGTGCCCGCCACGACCAGGGCAAATTCGACACTGGTGCCACAGTATTGCGCCAGGACAATGTCCACGGTGCAGGCGGGCAAGGATTCGGGCGTGGCCACGATCCCCACCACATTCACGGCACACGCCCCGGACGTGGCGACGTGCTGCGTGGTATAGCTCTCATTGCCCACCTTCGCCG
>JAYTIO010000270.1:0-10930 GCA_043731805.1 Pedosphaera sp.
CGACTGCAAGTCGCCGGCACGGGCAGGCGGTGAATTCACCCTCCCACCTCGCGTCCGTTCTTCCTCATGTTCAAGCCGCTGCTGCTCTCTGCGCTCCTCGCCGTGCCTACGTTGCACGGCGCGGAGGCGGACAAGCCTGCCGCCGCCGCCATGACCATCCTCCGCGCGCACTGCTTCGGCTGCCACAACGTCGAGAAGAAGCGCGGCCAGCTTGACCTGACTTCGCGGGAGGCGGCGTTGAAAGGGGGCGAGAACGGCTCGGCCCTCAAGCCCGGCAAAGGCTCCGACAGCCCGCTCATCAAGTTGCTCGCCCCCGGCGCGGACCCGCATATGCCGCCGAAGAAGCAGCTCCCGGACAAGCTCGTCACCACCCTGCGCGGTTGGGTGGACGCCGGCGCGCATTGGGACGCCGGCGTGCTCAAGCTCCTCACCCGCGAGACGAAGTCCGATGAACTCAAGGCCCTCCCTGCCAGCTACACGCCCGTGCTCGCCGTCGCGCTCGCGGCGAACGGCAAACGCCTTGCCAGCGCCCGCGGCAACCAGCTTCTCATCCACACGCTCGGAGCCACGAACCGCACCCTCACCGCCACGCTCACCGGCGCACGCGACGCCATCCAAAGCGTCGCGTGGAGCGCGGACGGGCGCTGGCTCGCGGCGGGCGAGTTCCGCCGTGTGCTGCTCTTCGATGCGAAGACGCTCCAGCGTTTTGGCTTCCTCGACCAGCCGCTGGCGGGCCGCGCCACCGCGCTCGCCTTCACGCCGGACGGCAGCACCCTCGCCGTCGCGGACAGTCCGGGCGGCACACCGGGGCAAGTTCACTTGTGGAAGGTCGGCGATGAAAAACCCTTCGCCTCGTGGACCGCGCACAGCGACAGCATCCTGGACCTGAAAATCAGCGCGAACGGCAAGCTCCTCGCCACCGGCAGCGCGGACAAACTCGCGCGCGTCTGGAACCTCGCCACGCAGAAGGAGGTCGCCAAACTCGAAGGCCACACCAGCTACGTGCAGGCCGTTGCCTTCGGCAAGGATGACGCCGTCCTGGCCACGGGCGGTGCGGACAAGGAAATTAAGTTTTGGGACATCGCCACCTCCGGGCGCGAAGGCTCCTTCTCCAACCGCAGCGCCGCCGTCACCGCGCTGTATTGGACCGCCGGCGGCACCAACCTGCTGGCCGTGGCCGAGGACGGCAGCGCCATGGCCATCACGGACATCAAACGCCACAACGGCGAGCAATCCTCCGCGCCCGGCACTGAGCGAAAGCTGTCGTCCATCAGCGACGTGCTCTACGCCGTCACCGCCACGGCGGATGCGAAGACCATCTTTGCCGGTTGTCACGATGGCAGCGTGTATTTCTGGGAGGCCGGGAAAGCGGCGGCGAAGCTGGAGGGGAAGTGATTATTAGCCACCGATGAAACACAGATTAAACACAAATAGGCCGAGCTCCGAGTGCGTCGGGTTTTCTCATCTGTGTTCAATCTGTGTTCAATCTGTGGCTAAAAAAGTCTTCGTCTGTGGCGTCCTGGCCGCGTTGCTCACCGCCTGCACGCAGCCGCAGAAGTCGTCTTCACCGTCCGCCCCAGCCCCGCTCCGCGCCGTCACTTCACTCGCCGCCTTCCCGGCGGAACTCCCGCTCCTCGCTGGCTCCGCGCCGCATCGCATCCTCGTGACGGGCACGGACCAGGACGGCTTCGAGCGGCCCGCGCCCGCGAAGTTTTCCTCGGACAATCCCACCGTCGCCACCGTCAGCGCGGCCGGCACGGTGCGCCCACTCGCCGCTGGTTCGGCTAACATCACCGCGAAGTTCGCCGGCAAGTCCGCGAGCGTGAAAGTCACGGTGCTGCCGAGTGCCGGGGGCTTCGAGTCGCCGTCCGTCCCCGCTGGCGCTACGAAGCCCACCGAGCGGCGGCTGGAAGCCGCCGGCACTGGCCCGCACGTCAGCTTCGTCAACGACGTGATGCCCATCCTCAGCAAGGCCGGCTGCAACTCGGGTAGTTGCCACGCGAAGTCCGAGGGCCAGAACGGCTTCAAGCTCACCATCTTCGCCTACGACCCGCGCGCGGACTACCACAGCATCATCAAGGGCGCGCGTGGCCGCCGCGTCTTCCCGGCCTTCCCGGAGGAGAGCCTGCTGCTCAAGAAAGCCACGCTCGCCGTGCCGCACGACGGCGGCCTGCGCATCGAACGCGACTCCGAGGAGTTCCGCACGCTGGCGAACTGGATTGCCCAAGGCATGCCCTACACGCGGACCAACGAGCCGTCGCTGCTGGGCATCGAAGTCTTCCCGAAGGAGCGCCGTTACCGCCGCGAGTCGCGCCAGCCGCTTCTCATCCAAGCCCGCTATTCCGACGGCGCGGTGCGCGACGTGACCGACTTGGCGGAGTATCTCTCGAACGAGAAGTCGCTCGTCACCGTGGACGACGCGGGCGCGCTCGCCATCGGCAAGTTCAGTGGTGAAGGCGTGGTGGTCGCGCGCTTCCTCGGCCGCGTGGCGGTGAGCACGGTGATGGTGCCGAGCGAGCGCACCTTGCCGACGGAGCAGTTCGCCGCGCTGCCGGTGCACAACGACATCGACCGCCTCGTTTATCAACGGCTCCAGAAGCTCGGCCACTTGCCGTCCGCCGTTTGCACCGACGCCGAGTTCCTCCGGCGCGCGTCGCTCGACACCATTGGCACCCTGCCCACGGCGGACGAAGCGCTGGCCTTCCTCGAAGACAAGTCGCCCGACAAGCGCGCCAAGCTCATTGACCGCCTGCTCGACCATCCCGCGTGGGCCGACCATTGGGCCGTGAAATGGGGCGACCTCGTGCGCGGCAACCCGTTCCGCGTCGGCGTGAAACCGGTCTTCCTCATGGACCAGTGGCTGCGCGATTCCTTCCGGCAGAACAAGCCTTACGACCAGTTCGTGCGCGAGCTGCTCACCGCGCAAGGCAGCACGCACAAGACCGGCCCGCCCGCGCTCTTCCGCGACAAGCGCACACCGGAAGACGCCAGCGGCTTCGTGAGTCAGGTCTTCCTCGGCGTGCGGTTGGAGTGCGCCAAGTGCCACCACCACCCGAACGAGAAGTGGGACCAGAAGGACTACTACCAGTTCGCTGCCTTCTTCAGCGGCACGCGCCGCAAGGGCCAGGGCATCTCCGCCCCCATCAGCGGCGAGCCGGAATACATCTGGGCCACCTCCACCGTCGCGATGAAGCACCCCGTCACCGGCGAAGACCTAAAACCCCGCGCGCCCGACGGCCCCGAGGCCACCATCCCGACCGACCGCGACCCGCGCGCCGTGCTGGTGGACTGGATGGTTGCGCCGGAGAACCCGCTCTTCGCCCGCGCCGCCGTGAACCGCGTGTGGAACGCCTTCTTCGGCCGCGGCATCGTGGACCCGGTGGATGACTTCCGCACCTCGAACCCGCCGACCAACGAGCCGCTCCTCGACTGGCTGGCGAAGGACTTCGTCGCGCACCAGTTCGACCTCAAGCACTTGATGCGAACCCTCCTGCGCTCGCATACCTACCAGCTCAGTTCCGCCGCCAACGAAACCAACGTGGGCGACACGAGGAACTTCTCCCGCAGTTACCGCCGTCGCCTGCCCGCTGAAGTCCTGCTCGACGCCGTCGCGCAAGTGACCGGCACGCGCGAGAGCTTCACCGGCCTGCCGGAAGGTTCCCGCGCCCTCCAGACGTGGAACCACATGTTGAGCAGCGAGTTCCTCGACGCCTTCGGTCGCCCGAACAGCAGCGCCGAGTGCCCCTGCGAGCGCGACGCCCGGCCCAGCATGGTGCAGGCCTTGCACATGATGAACTCCACGAAGCTGAACACAAAGGTCATCGCCAGTGACGGCCGCGCGCGCCTGCTCGCCGCCAGCAACGCCACCCCGGAGGTAATCGTGACGGACTTGTATCTGAGCGCCTACAATCGCAAGCCCACCGCCGAGGAACTCGCCCTTGCCTCTAAAGCCTTCACCGCCAAGGACGCCACCCGTCAGTCCGCCGCCGAGGACATCCTCTGGGCGCTGCTGAACTCGGCGGAGTTTGTGTTCAATCACTGAGCTGGTAGGGCCGCGCTGTGCGCGGCTTCTGGCTGAAGCGAGGCCGCCCACAGGGCGGCCCTACCTAGTCTCGAGCTGCGCCTCGCCCCCGGATACCAGCCGCGCAAAAAGGATTAGGATTAGGATTACGAGCACGATTAAGATTTCCCCCGTGAGCCAACCGACCGACATCCGCTGCACTTCCGCCGCCCTCTACTTCCTCCCCGTCCACACGCGCATGCCGCTCAAGTTCGGCGGCGAGACGGTGAGCTACGTCACCTGCGCCCGCGTGCGCGTGACGGTGCGCGACGCTCAGGGCCGCGAGGCCGAGGGCTGGGGCGAGACGCCGCTGTCGGTGACCTGGGTGTGGCCCAGCACGCTCTCCTACGAAGCGCGGCACGAGGCGATGAAGGAGTTCTGCCGCCACCTCGCTGTGGCCTGGGCGAAGTTCCCCGCCACCGGCCATCCGATGGAAGTGGGCTATGACTTCCAAGAGCACGAGCTGCCGAAGCTGCTGAACGACTTCAATGCGAGCCGCACCCAAGCCAGCAGCGCGACGGAGGCCAATTCGCAATTCGCAATTCGCAATTCGCAATTGCCCGAGCCAATGCCCTGGCTCGGCGCGCTGGTCTGCTGCTCGCTCTTCGACATCGCGGTCCACGACGCCTACGGCAATCTGCACGGCGTCCCCATCTACTCGACCTACACCGCGCCGTGGATGACCCGCACCCTTGCGGACTTCCTCACACCGGCGGCGGGCGCGGACGTTTCGTTCGCCGGCAAGTTCCCGGCGGATTTCTTCGTGGCGACGCGCCCCGACCGCCTGCGTGCCTGGCACCTCGTCGGTGGCGTGGACCCGATTGATGCCAGCGAGCTGACCGGCAAGGAACCCAACGACGGCTACCCCGTGCTGTTGCGCGACTGGATTCAGCGCGACGGATTGAAGTGCCTCAAAATCAAACTGCGCGGCACCGACGCGGCGTGGGACTACGCGCGCACGGTGAAGATTGGGCAGATGGCCATCGAGGAAGGCGTCGAGTGGCTTACGGCGGACTTCAACTGCACCGTCCACGAGCCGGCTTACGTGAACGAGATTCTTGACCGCCTGCGTGACGAGCAGCCGCGCATCTATGGGATGTTGCTCTACGTCGAGCAGCCGTTTCCCTACGACTTGGAGCAGCACCGCATCGCCACGCACAGCGTCAGCGCGCGCAAGCCGCTCTTCCTCGACGAGTCGGCGCACGATTGGAAACACGTCGCGCTGGGCCGCGCGCTGGGTTGGTCCGGCGTGGCGCTCAAGACCTGCAAGACGCAGACCGGCGCGCTGCTCTCGCTCTGTTGGGCCAAGGCCCACGGCATGACGCTAATGGTGCAAGACCTCACGAACCCGATGCTCGCCCAAGTCCCGCACGTCCTCCTCGCCGCGCACGCCGGCACCATCATGGGCGTGGAAACAAACGCGATGCAGTTCTACCCGGAAGCCTCGCGGCTCGAAGCGATGGTCCACCCCGGCCTCTACCAGCGACGTGGGGGTGAAGTGGACTTGAGCACACTGGGAGGAAGTGGGTTTGGCTACCGGCTGAAGGAAATTCCAGCGCGGCCGGACATGGTTGCGGCGTGAGCGCTGGCGTCTGGCGTCCCGGTTTCAGCCGGTTCGCTGCCCGCGCCGCCTGAAGGCGGGACTCCAAGCGACTTTTTCCGAACGCGCAGGCTTCCGCCGCTGTCTCTTGCCCGGTAATCTCTTTCCCGACATGAACACCGGCATCTCCGCCATCAACGAAGAAGTCCAACGCGCCGCCGCCTTTGTCCCCACGCTCTTCGCTGAGCTGAACAAGGTCGTCGTCGGCCAAAAATACCTCGTCGAGCGCCTCACCATCGGCCTGCTCGCCAACGGCCACGTCCTGCTCGAAGGCGTGCCCGGCCTCGCCAAGACGCTCTCCGTCAAATCACTCGCGTCGTGCCTGGCCGTGAAATTCTCCCGCCTCCAGTTCACGCCGGACATGCTGCCCGCCGATGTCATCGGCACGCAAATTTACAACCCGCAGTCCGGCGGCTTCACCACGCGCAAAGGCCCCATCTTCGCTAACCTCGTCTTGGCCGACGAAATCAACCGCGCGCCCGCCAAGGTCCAGAGCGCGTTGCTCGAAGCGATGCAGGAGAAGCAGGTCACCCTCGGCGACACGAGCTACAAGCTGGAGGAGCCGTTCCTCGTGCTCGCCACGCAGAATCCCATCGAGCAGGAAGGCACGTATCCGCTGCCCGAGGCGCAGGTGGACCGCTTCATGTTGAAGCTGAAAATCGGCTACCCGACGCGCGAGGAAGAGCGACAAATCCTCGACCTCATGGCCCGCACCAGCGGCCTGCCCAGCGTGCAGCCGGTCGTGGAGGCCAAGACCATTCTCGCCGCGCGCCAGGTCATCAACGACATCTACGTGGACGACAAGGTGAAGGACTATATCGTGGACCTCGTGTGCGCCACGCGCGACCCGGCCAAATACAAAATCAACGTCAAGGACTTCATCCAGCTCGGCGCCTCCCCGCGCGCCACCATCTCCCTCGCGCTGGCCGCGAAAGCCTACGCCTTCCTCAAGGGCCGCGGCTACGTGACCCCACAGGACGTGAAGAGCATCGGCATGGACGTGCTTCGCCACCGCGTCGCCATCACCTACGAAGCCGAGGCCGAGGACAAGACCAGCGAGATCGTGATCCAGAAGATTTTTGATGAATTGCCGGTGCCGTGAAACCGGCTCGGCCGACGAATTGGACTTCAACCCCCCTGCTCGGCTGGACAGTGAAGCGCGGCCGCTCCGCCTTCTTCTTCAACCTCGGTCTCTAACCGCACTCGCACGCTCATGCATCGTTTCCACATCCCGCCCGGCACCGCGAGCAAGGCGGAGGTCACACTCTCGCCCGAGGAATCCCACCACGCGCTCCGCGTCCTGCGCCTCAGCCCCGGTGGCGCCGTGACCTTGCTCGACGGCGCGGGCGGCGAGGCGCGTGGGGTAGTGGTCACGGCGGACAAGCGCGCCGTGCGCATCGCCGTGCGCGAGCGCATCGTCCACCCGCCGCTGCCCTGCGCGGTGACGCTCCTGCAAGCGCTGCCGAAGGGCCGGCTCATGGACACCATTGTCGAGAAGGCCACCGAGTTGGGCGCGGCGCGCATCGTGCCGCTCCTCACCGCGCAAACCGTCTCCCGCCCCGACGAGGACCACGCCGCGAGCAAGCTGGAGAAGTGGCGCACCACCGCGCTCGAAGCCGTGAAACAATGCGGCAATCCCTGGCTCCCGCGCGTGGAAGCCCCCGTGTCCTTCGCCGAGTTCCTGCGGCGCAAGGAGCGCTTCGACCTCGCGCTCGTCGCCTCGCTCCATCCCGGTGCGCGACCGATGCGTGCGGTGTTCGAGGAGTTCCAAGCACGGGAAAACCGCCGGCCCGCCAGCGTCGCCGTGTGGGTGGGGCCGGAAGGGGATTTCACCACGCAGGAAATCGCGGCCCTCCTCAGCGCTGGCGTGCAGCCCATCACACTCGGAAGACTCGTGCTGCGGTGCGACACAGCGGCGGTGACGACGCTGGCGCTGGCCTTGAACGAGGCGGCTGGCTGACGGAGCTTGGCGAGCGGTAGGGCGCGGTGTCCTCACCGCGCCGCCGAACGACTGTGGCATCAGGGTGGCCGACGGCGGGGTGAGGACACCCCGCCTTACCCAGCGTCACTCCTGAATCCGCGAGATGCGCCCGCCGAGCTGCTTGAGCTTGGCGTCAATCTTCTCGTAGCCGCGGTCGAGGTGGTAGATGCGGTTGACCTGCGTCGTGCCCTTCGCGGCAAGGCCGGCCAGCACCAGCGCCGCGCTGGCGCGGAGGTCGCTGGCCATGATGGGCGCGCCGCTGAGACGCTTGCCGCCCTTCACGATCGCACTCGGCCCCTCGATGGAAATGTCCGCGCCGAGGCGACCCAGTTCCGCGACGTGGCCGAAGCGGCTCTCGAAGATACGCTCGGTGATGATGCTGATGCCGGGCGTGAGGCACATGAGCGCCATCATCTGCGCCTGCACGTCTGTGGGGAAACCGGCGTAAGGCAACGTGGTCACGTCCACGGGCTGGAGCTTGCTGCCGCGCTTGACGACCAACGCCGCGCCGTTGCGCTCCAGCTTCACGCCGGCTTCGCGCAGCTTGTCGATCACGGCGGTTAGGTGGTTCGGCTTCGCGCCGTGGATGGTGATTTCCCCATTGGTCATCGCGGCGGCGATGGCGAAGGTCGCGGCCTCGATGCGGTCGGGAATGACTTCGTGCTCCGCGCCGTGCAGTTCCTTCACGCCGGTAATGGTGATGGTGGGGCTGCCCGCGCCCTGAATCTTCGCGCCCATCGCATTGAGGAACTGCGCGAGGTCGGTGACTTCCGGCTCGCACGCAGCGCTCTCGATGAGCGTGACGCCTTCGGCCAGAACGGCGGCGCTCATGATGTTCGCGGTGCCGAGCACGGTGGGGCCGGCGCGGCCACCGAGGAAGATTTCCGTGCCGATGAGGCGCGGGGCCTTGGCGCGGACATAGCCTTCCTCAATTTCAATCTTCGCCCCGAGCGCACGCAGTCCCTTCAAGTGCAGGTCAATGGGCCGCGTGCCGATGACGCACCCGCCGGGTTGGGACACGTCGGCCTTGCGCAAGCGGCCCAGCAGCGGGCCGAGGATGCAGATGGAGCCGCGCATCTTGCGGATGAGGTCGTAGTCGCCGTGGCCTTTGATGCGGTGGGCCTGCACGGTGAGCGTGCCACCGTCGAACTTCACCGTGCAGCCGAGCGATTCGAGGATGCGCCCCATGAACCGCACGTCGCTCAGGTCTGGCACATTGCGGATGACGCATGACTCGGCGGTGAGCAGCGTGGCCGCCATGATGGGGAGCACAGCGTTCTTCGCGCCGCTGATGTGAACGTCCCCGTGGAGGGGAACGCCACCTTTGATGAGGAGACTGTCCATGATGAGGAAATCGGGTCGCTGCCAACGGCGCAGACATTTGCCGCGCCGGAAAACTCGGGCCGATGACGCCAGCGGAGCGGGGTGGGAGCAAACTAAATTTGCGAAGGGTCAGGAAAGTCAGTGCGCGTGCTGCTCAATGCGCGCACGAAACTCCCGGCATGCCGCCGCAATGTCCGGCGCGTTGAGAACCGCCGAGACGACGCAGATGCGTCGCGCGCCAGCGGCGAGAACCGAGTCGAGGGTGTCCAAGTTAATCCCGCCAATCGCAAACCACGGGAGCGTCACGTTCGCCGCCGCCCACCGCACGTAGTCGAGCGTCACCGCCGCGCGCCCCGGCTTCGTGCCCGTGGGGAAGACCGGGCCGATGGCGAGGTAGTCCGGCGCGGCGCGGAGCGCGCGCTGGGCTTGGTCGGGCGCGTGGGTGCTCAAGCCGAGTTTCATCTGCGGCGGGCAGCCGGTGACTTGCGCGGCGGTGCGGAAGCCGGCGTCGAAGAAATCTTCCTGCCCGAGGTGACAGCACGGCACGCCGAGCTGCAGCGCGAGTTTCGGATGGTCGTTGAGGACAAAGCACACGCCCGCCCGTTCGCACACGGGCAAGACGGCCTCGGCCAGCCGGCGCGTTTCCTCCACTGAGCAGCCCTTCGCGCGGAGCTGCACGAGATCGGAGCCGCCGTCGCAAAGCTGCCGCGCCACCTCCGCCGGGTCGCGCCCGTGCAGATAGGCTGTATCCACGAACGTGTAGAGGCGGGCGGCGGTGAGCGGTTTCAGCACGGCGGCAGCCTACGGGAATGACAGCGCCGGGCCAAGCCAGCGCATGAAAGCATCTGAAGTCGTGACGCCCCGCGCAGTCTCTGCCATGTTTCCACCGCACACTCACTCTCGTATGGAACCCACCCTCAAACTCGCCCTCGTCGGCGCCGGCATGTTCGGCGGCGATGTCCACCTCCGCGCCTACGCCGACCTCCAGCGCTTCGGCATCGCCGGCCAGCTCGCGCGCGTCGGTCTCGACCAGTTCAACCGCGAACTCGCGCCCGTGAAGTTTGACCTCGTTGCCGTCGCCACGCGCTCGCAAAAGTCCGCCGAGAAATCCGCCGCCGCGTTCAAGGAATGGACCGGCCACTCGCCCAAGTGCTACTTCGGCGACGAACCGTGGCACGACATCCTCCGCGATTTCCCCGACCTCGACGTGCTCGCTGTCGCCACTCCGGATCATCTGCACACGCAGCCGATTCTTGCTGCGCTCGCGAAGGGCGTCCACGTTCTCACCGAGAAACCCATGTGCCTCTCGACTCAGGAGGCCGACCAGATCATCGAGGCCGCGCGCGCGAAGAACCGCATCGTGGCCGTGGACATGCACAAGCGTTACGACCCCGACCACCTGCGCATCCGCGACGACATCCAGAAACGTATCGGCCCGCCGCTCTATGGCACCGCTTACCTCGAAGAGCCGCTTGAAGTTTCGACGAGCACTTTCAAGTGGGTCGAATCGAGCGACCCCTTCAGCTATGTTGGGCCGCATTGGGTGGATTTGATTTATCACTATTACAAGAGCAAGCCCGTCTCGCTCACCGCCGTCGGCCAGAAGAAGCGCCTCGTGCGCGACGGCATCAACGCCTACGACGCCGTGCAGGTGCGCGTGGATTTCGACAACGGCATGAGCATCAACTTCCACAACAACTGGATCACCCCGCCCGACTTCGAGGGGCCGGTGAACCAGGGCCACGAAATCGTCGGCGCCGATGGCAAGGTGGAGAGCGACCAGCAATACCGCGGCTTCCGCTGGTGGAACAAAGGCGGCGGCTCGCGCACGAGCAACAATCACTTCACCCGCGACGTTCTCCGCGCCGACGGCACCAAAGCCTACGTCGGCTACGGCGTGGACAGTCTCACCGTCGGTCTCGTGGCGATCTGCCGCGTGAAATTCGCTGGTGAATCCCGCGACGCC
>JAYTIO010000271.1:0-7549 GCA_043731805.1 Pedosphaera sp.
GCTTCATCCTGTGCTGGGCGGCGGGGCTGTCCGGGCTCGGCAATGGCACGCCCAGTCTGGCTCCGCCCGGCTGCGGCACACGAGGTCGCTCATGGCGGGTGGGGACCTTTCGTTGGCCGAGCTGCGCAGGCCGCCGCAGGTAACAAAGCCAATAGCAGGCGCGACACCTTGAGCTCATCCCCCCCACCGCCATGAACCGGACCCTGTTGGACTTCAGCACTACACGGCCCAACCATAGGCACCCCGTTTCCCGTCCGCCTACGTTTCCACCCCCCCCCCGCGTGACCGCGCGCAAACAGCGGAGTTCAACCCTTGGCCTTGTTCTTCGTCCGCAACAGTTCCAGCGCCGCTGCTGCCGCCTGGCTTTCCGCCGTCTTCTTGCTCTTGCCCACGCCGCGCCCGACTTCCTCGCCCCGGTGGAACACCGCGCATTCGTAGCTGCGGTCGTGGTCCGGGCCGGTGGCGGAGAGGATCTGATACTGCGGCGGTTCGGAGGAGATGGCTTGCATGATTTCCTGGAGCGCGCCTTTGGGGTTGTCCGTCGCCGCCGTGCTTTCAATGTCGCCCAGCACCTCTTGGAAGGATTGCAGGATGAACGCGCGTGCGGCCTCGTAGCCGCCGTCGAGGAAGAGCGCGCCCAGCACGGCTTCGTAGGCGTCGGCGATGATGGAGGGACGCTCGCGGCCACCGTTGATCTGCTCGCCGCGACTGAGGAGGAGGTGCTCGCCGAGGCTGAGCGCCCGGCCCTGCTCGGCGAGGGAAACCTGGTTCACGAGCTGGGCGCGGATTTTGGTGAGCGGACCTTCGTCGTGCTGCGGGTAGCGGTCGTAAAGTTCGCGGGTGAGCGCGAGCTGGAGCACGGCGTCGCCGAGATATTCGAGCCGCTGGTTGTGGTCCTCGTCGTTGCCCGACTCGTGCGAGATGGAGGGATGGGTCAGCGCCAGCCGCAACAGGGCCGGCTCGCGGAACGGGTGCCCGAGGCGGGCTTGGAGGGCGTCGAGGCTAGACACTGAGAACAGGTTGAAGGTTGGAGGTTGAAAGTTGAAAGCGGCCCACTGCGGTTCGCGCTCGGCGTGTTTGCACAGGGGCGGTCATTGCCCGGGCTCCTCGCTGGACCCCACCAACGCCGCGATGGGCGGCTGGTCCGGTGGGGCGATGTAGGCGGCCGGTTCGGCGGGCGTGTCCAAGCTGCCCTCCATCAGCGCGGCCACCTGCCGCTGCACGGCTTCGAGCTGGTTAAGCTGCAAGTCGGGGTCGGGAATTGTGAACAAGTCACCGGTCTTCGGCTGCTCATAGACGAAGACCCGCACGCCGTTCTCCTTCAACTGCGCCTTCACCTTGAGCAGCCTCTTGCGCTCAAGCATCACGGCCAGGATGTAGGCGGCGGCGCGATACTGCGGGTCGTTCTTCTCCATCAACTTGCGCAACAGCGTCTCCGCCGTCTCCTTCAGAATCGGGTCCGGCGCGGCGGCGGGCGGGGCCTGATACTCGCCCACCCAGTGCGAGATGAAGCCCTTGCGGTCGCTCGCGCCCTCGCTGAACTGCGCGGTCCAGCACGCCCCGCACACGTCCTGCCGCGCGAGTTCGTGCCGTTCCATGGCCAGCAGCGTGTGGTAAGTCTGCCGGTGGGCGAAGGGCTTGCCACACGCCTGGCAGGCGTGCGCGCGGCTTTGGAAGTTCCAGTCGGTCATCAATAAAGTTGAGTTGAGCGCGTCAGCGCTTAGGATGCCCTCACTATATCGGGAGCCGGAAACCAGCGGCAATCCCTTTCCCGTGCGGCGGGCTGCGATGCCCAACTCAGAACTCAAAACCCAGAACTCAAAACTGCTTTATGAACCCCGAACTCAAAACCAAACTCGCCCAAGTCCGCGCGCTCCTCAAAGCCCAGTCCGCCGACGCCGCGCTGCTCGGCCTCCAACCCAACTTCTCCTGGCTCGCCTGCGGCGGTGAGGCGCACATCCCGCTCAACAGCAACCTCAGCTTCGGCCAGCTCGTCGTCACCGCGAAGGGCTTCTACCTCCTCGCCAACCGCATCGAGATGCGCTGCCTCCAGGACGAAGTCGTGAAAGGCCTCGGGGCCAAGCCGCTGCTCTGGGAGTGGCACGACGGCGACAGCGCGGTGAAAGCCCTCCAGCAAGTCGCCGACCCCGCCAAGACCCTCTCCGACTGCGGCGATTGGGGCACCACCGCGCGCCCCGACCTCTTCGCGCCGCTGCACTACTCGCTCAGTGAGACCGAGGTGAAACGCTACCGCGCGCTCGGCAAGGCGGCGGAAGCCGCCATGAACGAGACCTGCCAAAGCCTCCAGCCCGGCCAGACGGAATTCCAAATCGCCGGCGTCCTCTCCGAACGCTGCTGGGCGCGCAACCTCACCCCCATCGTCGTCCTCGTCGCCACCGACGACCGCATCAAGAATTACCGCCACCCGCGCCCGACGACGAAGAAGCTCCGCAAGTTCGCCGAAGTCGTGCTCTGCGCCCGCCAGCACGGCCTCATCGTCGCCCTCACGCGCCTCGTTCACTTCGGAGCCATCTCGAAAGACCTTCGCCGTCGCCACAACGCCGTGTGCGCCGTGGACACGGAGCTGCACCTCGCCACCCAAGTCGGCACGCCGGTGAAAGACATCTTCCGCCAAGCCGTCGCCGCCTACGACGCCGTTGGGTTCGCGGACGAATGGCAGCTCCACCACCAGGGCGGCCCCTGCGGCTACCAAGGCCGCGACTACCTCGGCACGCCCACCGCCGACGGCGTGGTCCTGGAAAACCAACCCTTCGCGTGGAACCCCTCCATCACCGGCACCAAGAGCGAGGACACCATCCTCGCCACCAGCCAAGGCACCCAAGTGATCACCCCCGCGACCAACTGGCCGATGGTGAGCGTCGAGGACGAAGACGGCCTCTGGCTGCGCCCGGACATTCTGGTGCGGTAGGGCGAGCGCCGGAAAGTGATGAGTAATTAGTGTTGAGTCGGGTCACGCACGTTGGGAGACCGTCGGCACTAACTACTAATCACTAATTATCTTCCCCGCCGGCCTCGGCACTCCATTTCACACGCCACACAGCCAGTCGGCCCACCCGCTTGAAGCGCCTCCCTTTGTGCTCTCTGCGCCCTTTCGCGGCAAATCCAACTCCGGTTCGCCCGCTCACTCCGGCGAGCCGCCATTCCCGACCCACTGGTCGCGCCGGTGCTTTGCCGTCTCGAAGAACTCATCCATCGCCTTCGCGTCGCCGACTTCGAGGGCGCGCTGGAACTCCTGCAAGTCCTCGATGAACACGCCCAGCGCGCGGGCGAGGTGCTTGCGGTTCGCCAGCGCGATGTCCCGCCACATCTCGGGCGAGCCGCCGGCGATGCGCGTGGTGTCGCGAAAGCCCGTGGCGCAGAGGGCGGGCTGTTCCTTCGGCTGCGCGGGGCTGAGGACATAGTTCGCCAGTTCGGCGGCGACGACATGGGGCAAGTGGCTGGAGCGCGCGACCAAGCTGTCGTGCTGGTCCGGCGCGAGCCGCAGCGGACGCCCGCCCACCGCCGCCCAGAAATCTTCCACCTGCTTCACCAGCTTCACCGGCGTCTTCGCACTCGGCGTCACGATGCACACCGCCTTCTCGAACAAGTCCGCGCGTGCCGCCGCCGGGCCGGTCTTCTCCGCACCGGCCATCGGGTGGCTGCCGATGAACTGCGAGCCCGCCTTGCTAAAGATGGGTTCCAACTCCGCCACCACGCTGCCCTTCACGCTGCCCACGTCGGTGACCAGCGCGCCGGCCTTGAGCGCGGGGACGCACTGCTCCGCCAGCGCCCGCATCTGCGCGAGCGGCGTGCAGAACACGACCAGGTCCGCGTCCCGCACCGCCGCGAGCAAGTCGGTCGTGGCGCGGTCCACCACGCCGAGCCGCTCGCACTCGGCGATGCTCGCCTCGCGGCGCACATAGCCCTCGACGCGGCCGGCGAGCCCGCGCTGCTTCAAGGCCAGTCCGAGCGACCCGCCCAGCAAGCCGACGCCCACCAAGGCGACTTTCGGGAAATGCATGGAGGGATGATGCGTGGGAGGCAGCCCAGGTCAAAGGGAAATTGTGGCGGGGCGGATTGGCGGGCGCATCGTGACACCGCCCCCGAAGGAGCGCGGCGCTCACGCCGCAGCCGGATGGGTGGCGCGGGCAACGCTCGTATTTGCCGGCGCGTTTCGTTCACTCGCAGCCTTCTGCGGCGTAAGCGCCGCGCTCCGGGGGCTGTGCCGAATCAAACCAATTCGGAAGGAGGTTCGGTGGCATGGCCTTGGGACGGCGACGCGCGCTGGCTCCCTCTCCCTTCCTCGGAGGAGGGGAGAGGGTTGGGGTGAGGGGTTACGTGCGCCGGCGTTGGCACCCCTACCACCCCTCCTCCGGCCTGCGGCCACCTGCTCCCCTCCTCCGAGGAAGGGAGAAGGCGTGCTTCGGGGCGTCCGGTTAGCATTCCACCGCCTGCCATCGGGACTGTGTATCACCCCCGTGACGGCCCGGCTCAGGGAGTCGGCGCGGGCGGCGGGGTGGGGCTGCTGCCACCCCCCTGCGACGCCGGCCCGGTGATCTGCGCCAGCAACGCCTTTTGCGCGTCCGTCTGGAGCAGGCCCGAGAGCGTGCGGAGAATGCCCTTGTTCTTCACGTCCAGCGGCTGCGACTTCGCGTCAATCGCGATGAGCAGCGGGCGCAACTGCGTGATCATCCCGTTGAGCTGGGTGACGACGGCTTCCAACTCATCCGTCTCCGTCTGATAGGCGGTCATCGCGTAGCCGGGCAGCGTTTGGAACGCGACGCCGAGCTGTTGCAGCACGTTGATGGTGGCGGTTGCGCGGGCGATGGTCGCCTGCACGTCCGCGTCCGTGTTACTCCGGTCATACTCCACTTCGATTCGAGTGCTCATGGTGTTTTTCTTTCTTGGGTTCTGGATGCTGGTTCAGGGGCGCTGGATTGTTCGCATCGCACTGCCCCTTGCGCTAGGAAAAAAGTGAAAATCTTCAGCCCCAATCCGGATGACACCAAGATTATCCACTGAAGTCAGCCGTAAAGCAGAAATACGCTGGTGTCGTCAGACGGCTGGCACGGGAAATCGGGCTGGCCACTGCGGAACCGGGCTGGCGGCTGGGGAAATCCAGATTCCCCAGCAGCAAAGTGGATTCCCCCAGCGACCCGCAGCACAATCTCTCAGTTTAGGCCGAAACCAAGGCGTTTTGGCTGCTGGGACGCTGCTCAATTGGGCCTGTCTCCCTCACCCCGCCCGCTCCATCAGGGACCGGGAGAATCGCTCGCCACAACCGGCTTAACAATTGGCGCTGGGACTTCCGTGCCAGCTCGTGCCTCCCAGACGCGGAGCACGCGCCACCCGGCCCGGCGCAGCGCCCAGGGTTACGAGGCGGTCCCGCGCTTGGTTGGTGGCGAACTTCTTCCGCCAGAACGCCGCGTTGTGCTTTGGCTGGGTGGCGTGCCGCGGGCAGCCGTGCCAGAAGCAGCCGTCCACGAAGATCGCGAGCTTCAGCTTGGGAAAGACGAAGTCCGGTTTGCCGAACACGAGCTGCCGCCGTCGCCAGCCGGTGATGCGGTGGGCGCGGAACAACCGGAGGAGGGCCAGTTCGGTGGCCTTGTTGCCGTGCCCGCGAATGCGGGACATGACTTCCGAGCGCTTGGCTTTGGTGAAGACGTCAGGCATGGGCCGCCCCACCGAAGCACGCGGCGAGTTTTTGGCGACGCTCCGTTTCTTCCGGGTGATGCACGCACATCCGGTCGAACAGGCCCGACCATTGGGCGTCGCTCGGATAGAGTTCGTCCTCCGAGAGTTCGCCGGCTTCCGCCCGCCGCCATGCTTCGGCGGCGAAACGGCACAGCACGCGCCGCCAGCCGTTCATGCGACAAAACATATGGGTTTGATTGGAAACGCCAGACCCGGCACGAGCTTCTGAGCTAGGCTCAAAGCCGCCGAGTAACTTTCTCGGTTGCCAATGTGTTCCACCACCCCGTCCTCTTCCACGCCATACAGTCCGAAGTAGGGAGACCCGAAAGCCTCGTCGAACGGGTCGTCGTCGAGGGTGAACGGAGCCACGCCACCGCCATCGAAGTCATCGCGCACGGTTTGAATTAAAAACTCACGGAACGCCGACCCAGCAACCGGGTTGAGGGCGCGGACATTGACGGGAACACGGAGCTGGTCATCCGCTTGGATGGGCAACCGCAGTCGCAACGCCACCCGCAGGCAATCCGTGTCATCGAAGTGAGCCAGCGCGCTCGGGACCACGGACGCCAGACAGGCATCCCCGAACCGGTCCTCCAACAAATAGGGCCAGACCACGTTCGTTTCTGCGAACGCGACATGAGCGCAAGCCCAAGTCTCAAACAGATTGGCGACGCGCATCAGTTCGCGCATGAACTCATCCATGCCGTTGTAGCTTTCGCTCAGGTTCAGTTGCGGGTCCGTGGCTGCGTGCCTGAGGCACGCCTCCCGCAGTGACAGCGCACAGGCGAAGACTGCGGCGGGGTCCGCCTGCTCGGGAGGCTTATCGCGCTCGTGAGTCATCATCTGGCGATACTACCTGGCCAGGTTTGCTCGCGGCGGCAAGCGCAATCCGCGCAAGGGCTTCCCATGCTGGAAACTTCCCGACATACTCCGTCCAGGAATGTCCAGCGTTGTCACCAACTCCGGTTTGGCGCGGTCCTGGTATGGGGCTGCCATTGCGGACTTTCTGGTCAGTGAGGCTGACGACATTCTCGGAAAGCTCGCCCGTCACGCAGGTGATGGCCACTTTTCTGACCAGCGGGATGCTTGGCTTGCGCAAATCGCGATCCTGCACTCGCAACTCAAAGGTCTGGAAGGGTGGGTCTTCTTTGAATTCAACATCCCGCGCATGGGGCGGCGCGTGGACGTCATTCTCGTTTTGAATTCGGTGATCTTTGCGCTCGAATTCAAGGTCGGTGAAACGAGTTACGACCGTGCGGCCATCGAACAGGTCTGGGACTACGCACTCGATCTGAAGAACTTTCACGAAGCCAGCCACAATGTCGCCATCGTTCCGATTCTCGTGGCCACCGAAGCCAAGGGCATGCCCGCAAGTTTCGAGGCCGATGCGGACAAGGTTTATCGTCCGGTCCTGACGAACACCGACAAATTACGCGAGACGTTGGAGTTGGGGCTGAGCATTGCCAAAGGCTCGGCCCTCGACGCCCAAGCTTGGGCGCGTGCCTCGTATCGCCCGACTCCAACGATTATCGAAGCCGCACGGTCGCTCTATGCGCAGCACTCCGTCGAAGCCATCGCCCGCTTCGACGCAGGCGCGCAGAATCTTCACACGACTTCCAAGCGCATCGAAGAGTTGGTCGATGAAGCGCGCGCCACGGGACAGAAGTTCATATGCTTCGTGACCGGCGTCCCCGGCGCAGGGAAAACGCTAGTGGGGTTGAACATTGCCACGCAGCGGCGGGACGAGAAAGCGCCGACGCACGCCGTCTTCCTGTCGGGCAATGGGCCGCTCGTTGCCGTGTTGCGTGAGGCGTTGACTCGTGACGAATACTTCCGCCTCAAAGCTCAGAAGAAG
>JAYTIO010000272.1:0-5903 GCA_043731805.1 Pedosphaera sp.
GAGGAGGTTGCCCGTCATGGAGCTGTGGATGTTGCCCTTGAGCGCCTCGGCGTTGTAGAGGCCGCGGATGAACAGCATCTTCTCGCGGAAGTCCGTGAGCGGCGCGAGCACCTTGCCCAGCTCCATGTTCTTGCCCTCGCCCTTGGCCCACCACTCCTTCGAGTGAAAGCCGTTGCCGGCGAAGAGCACGCCCAGCCGCACGGGCGCTTCGCTGCTAGGCTTGACCCCGGTGGGCGGCGTGTCGCCCCAGACGGTGCGGGATTCCAGCCACGGCAAGGCCATCGAGACGCCGACACCCCGCAGAAAGGCGCGGCGGTTGAAGTGGTGTGTGCTCATAGGTTTTGAAAGTTATTCGGTCGCAGCTTGGTCTCGATTGCGAATCTCACAGAACTGCCGGCTGCGCACAATCATTTCGACGACGGTGACGACGCGGTGTTCGTTCGTCGCGAGCTGCTTCAACATCTCGTCAAGCAACGGCTGGTCGCTCAACTGCACGCCGCGTCCGAGCGCGTAACCGAGCAGCTTCCGGCAGAACTGCCGCTCGAAGGTGTCGCGCCGTTTCGTGAGCAGGTAATTGCGCAATCCATCGATGCCATCTAGTTCCGTGCCGTCCGCCGTGCGGGTGCGCGCGTCAATCGCGAGACCAGCGGCGTCCTTTGTGCGCAGCCGCCCGATGGCGTCGTAGCGCTCCAGCGCGAAGCCAAACGGGTCAATGCGCGCGTGGCAGCCGGCGCACTTCGGGTCGCTGCTGTGCCGCTCGGTCAACGCGCGCTCAGTGAGGCCGGCGGGGGCTTCCTCCGGCAGCACGGGCACGCCTTGGGGCGGACGCGGCAGGCGCTCGCCCAGCAGCGTTTCACTCAGCCAGTTGCCGCGCAGGATGGGGCTGGTGCGCGAGGCCCCGCTTTGTTTCGCCAGCGTCGCGCCGAAGCCCAGCACGCCGCCACGCCCCTGCGCCCGCACGCCATCCACGCGCCGCCACTCATCGCCGCTCACGCCCGTCAGCCCGTAGTGCTTCGCCAGCGTGGCGTTGACGAAGGTGTAGTCCGCATCCAGCAGCGCGAGCACGGAGCCGTCGCGCTGGAAGAGGTCGGTGAAGAAACGAATCGGCTCCTCGTTCAACGCGCCGCGCACGGAGGCGAACGTCGGGAAATGCCGCTCGCTCTTCTCGTCGAGCTTGTCGAGGTCGCGCGTGTGGAGCCATTGCGCGCCGAACTCAATCGCCAGCCGCCGCACGCGCGCGTCCTTGAGCATCCGCCGCATCTGCGCGGCGAGCACATCCGGGTTGCGCAACTTGCCCGCCGCCGCCAGCGCGGCCAACTCGCTGTCCGGCGCGGAGGACCACAGGAAGTAACTCAGCCGCGTCGCCAGCTCCGTGTCGCTCATGGGTGATTGCGCGGTGCCGGGCGCGGGCTGCTCCAGCTTGTAGAGGAAGCCCGGCGCGACGAACACGCGGGCGAGCGTCATGCGCAGCGCGGTGTCGTGCGGCAATTCCTGCGCGCGGAGCTTGCGATAGAGCGCGCGCAACTCGTCGCGGTCCGCGCTCGTGAGCGGGCGACGCCACGCGCGCTCGGCGAAGTTCACGACCGCTTCCAACTGCTTCGGCTCGGCGGCGACGAGTTCTTTGCGGAAGACCTCGGCGCGTTGCTTGATAGGCTCGCGCATCGGCGTGAAGGCGCTCGGGTCCGCGTCCTGCGTGGCGAACTGCCAGAGCTGCTCGAAGGCGTCCACGAGCTTGAGCGGGCTGTGACTGACGAAGTGCAGCTCGGCCCAGAGCCGCTCCAGCTCGGCGGCTTGGTCGTCGTCCAGCAGCAGCCGGCGGAGCTGGTCGTCCTCGCGGTAATACAGCGTCAGCGTCACCACCTCGTCCACGGGGACAATCTTCGTGTAGCACAGCGCGGCGGGGAAAAGCTGGCGGAACTGTTCGAGCGCGGCCTCGATGCGTTTGCGCGCCGCGCTGCCGTCGGTCACCAGGATGGGCGTGTCCGAACCGATGGGCCGCTCGCCATCGGACCATGTGCTCTTGCCGCCCAGCTCCTTCGCCGCGCCCGCCGCGAGGCCCGACGCGCTCGCGGGCTTGGTGTGAAGCACCTGCATTTGCACGCTGCCTTCCGCGCCGGTCTCGCGATGCAACGTGGCCGTGGCGACGAACTCGCAGCCCTCGACCAAGTCAGCGGGTAGGCGCACCTCGATGAGCGAAGGCGCGCGGACGCAGAGGTTCGCGGGTGGCAGAGCGGAGCCGTTGGGATGCTTGCCGAAGAGGGCGGGGTCGAGACCAAAGGAATTGCGAATTGCGAATTGCGAATTGCGAATGTCCGGTGCGGGCGCGTCTGAGCGAGTCGCGAGCTGGCTCTTGAAGAGCGGGCCGCCGAGGGCGGTGAGTTGCCGGTGCAACACCGCGTCCGGCGCGTCCTTCGCGAGGCCGGCGACGCCTGCCTGCAAGAGCTTCTGCACTTCGTCGGCGAGGCGGCGCTTCTCGGTCGCGTCAGCGGCAGCGCGCCACTTGGCCAGCACGGAGCCGGCGGGAATCACCGAGTCCGCGCCGCCGCCGCTGTCCGCCTCGCTGTAGAAATGCCAGACGCCGGGGTTGCCCAAGAGGTCCGCGTGCGGGTTGCCGGCGAGGATGTTCGGCGAGACATCGCGGGCGAGGTTCCACTGCTTGCCGTCGCTGGCCTTGATGTCCAAGTCCACCGCCGTCAGGTCGCACGAATGGTTGCCGTCGCGCGGGCCGATGACGACGGAGAGCAGGTCGCCCGGCTGCACGGCGAGGTTCTCCAGCGGCCCGACTTTCACTTCCTTCGCACCTTGCGCGTTGCCGGTCGCGAGGCGCTGGCGCGTGTTGCCGCGCCGGAGTTCCACGGACCACGTGACACCGTTGCCGCACTCGGGGTGCGCGTGTTGAACCACGGCCTCGACGCGCACGGTGGCGGCGACGGGGCTGCTCCAACCGGCCGCCACGCGCCGCTTCGGCGACGGGTGCATCGCGACGCCGTGCGGCTTCATGTTGCCGGGGATGCGCACGGCCTGGCCGCTCGAATTCGCCAGCACGCTCAATGCGTCCGCGCCTGTCCATCCCTGGATGAAGTCGTAGTTCTGCGCGCGCTCGGCCTTCACCGTCATGTGCGAATCCACGCGCACCGGCCCGCCGCCGATGCCGAGGTAATCCAGCCACGCGACGAGCAACCCCGGCTCGACACCGTGCTTCGCCGCGAGCTGGTCAACGGCGGCTTTGTCCGGCAACGCGCCGGCCTCCGCTGCGGCGGCGAGGCACTTCGCCGCGCTGGCCGCGACGCGCTCGCGCTGCGATTGGAACGCCAGCACCGCGTCGCGCACGTCACGCAGGCGCAAGTCCGGCCGGCCCGGCGCGACGAGGCGCGGGTTTTCCCAGACCGCGAAGTCGCTCTCGTTGCCGTCGCCCGCGTCCGACGCGAGGAGATAGAGCGTGACCTCGTTGCCATTCGTTGGCGCGGGCAACTTCACGCGCACTTCCTGCGAGGCGGCGAGCGGGAGCACGGGGACTTGCCACGCGCTCGGACCGTTGCGCTTGCCGATGTGGCCGACGGTCGTGAAGCGCCACAAGGCCCGCTGCCATTGCGCGATGGTCGCGGCGAGCGCGGGGGCGTCGGCGGGCTTGGCGGTGCGCCACTGGGCGCGGAGGAGGTCGAGCACGAGCGAGGGCTGCGGGTCGTTCAGCGCGGCCCAGAGCGTGCCGAGATACTTGGCGTTCAAGCCGCGCTCCTTGGCGACATCGGCGACGGTCTTGCGCTTGGAGACCAGTGCGTCGCGCTCGGCGAGCGTCGCGGCCATATACTTCTCCAAGGGCAGCACGCCGCCGTCCTTCGTGTCGAACTTGATGCCCTGCAAGTTGACCGCTGTGCCGCCGCCCTTCTCGGTGAACTGCGCGTAGAAGGCGCGGATGCCCGTGAGCCGCTCATCGGTCCAGTCGCGCTGCGAAGTATGCGGCGAGAAGCGCACGCCGTCCGGCAGCAGCACGGCGTGGGCGGCGAGGTCCTTCGCGGCGTCGAGATACTTTGTGAGCAGCGCGGGCGACATGACGAGCGCCGCGCCGGTGTTCGAGAAGCCCTCGCCCGCCGCGCCGTCCACGGGGAACTCGCGCGCCGGGTCGAGCGACGCGACGCCCGTGAGGTCGCGGAGGGTGTGGGTGTATTCCGCGTTCGAGAGGCGGCGCAGCACGACGGGGCCGGGATCGCCCGCGCGGGCCAGCGCGATTTCGCCGAGCGTGCCGCGCACCCACGCGACGAGCTTGGTCTTCTGCGTGCTGGAGAGCTGCGGCTTGTCCTTCGGCGGCATCTCGCCGAGTTCGAGCTGCTCCTCGACCTGCTGCCAGACCTTCGCGTCGCGCTTCACGGCGTCGAGGGACTTGAAGCGCTCGAGGTCGAGGTCGCCCTTGTGGTCCTTCGTCGAGTGGCACTTGAGGCAGAACTCGTTCAGCAAGGGGCGGATGTCCTTCTGGAAGTCCGCGACCGCCCCGCACGCCGGGCTGGCGAGGAGCAGCAACGCGGGGAGCAACAGGGGCAGGGCAGACTTCAGTATCGGCATCGGGCAGTTTATACGCGGCGAGGGCGGGCGGGCTTCACTCGAAGTGGCCTGACCGCACCGGCTGGCAGACACGGGCTGAAGGCTACTTCTTCGCAGCCTCCGCCGCGGCCAGAATCTGCTTCGTCTCCGCCGCCCCCAGCTCACGCACGAAGAGGTTACGCCAACGGATTTCGCCGCCGTGCGTTTGGAGCATGAGCGGGCCTTTGGCGGGCAGCGGCTTGGTGCGGTCCCAGAAGTTCTCCATGACCGCGCCGTCCACGACGACCTTGCCGTTGAGCCAAACCCACGTGCGCGCGCCGACCTGGCGAATGCGGAAGGCGTTCCACTCACCGAAGGGTTTATCCGCCAGCACGAGCGGGTCGCGGCCGGGCGCGCCGGCGGTGTTGTTGAAGAGGCCGCCGGAGCCGAGGTGTGGTTTACGCGTCGGGGCCTTCTCGTTGAAGACTTGGTTCACGTCCCAGATTTGCACCTGCGGCGTGCCGCGCAGGTAAATGCCGCTGTCGGCCTTGGGCACGGTCTTGTATTCGATGAGCAATTCGAGGTCGCCGAACTCCGCGTCCGTGGTGGCGTAGGGGCCAGTGCCAGCGTTGACCAGTTCGCTGTTCTCCACGCGCCAGTGCTGGGCGAACTCCTCGCGCTGCTGCTTCAGGTTGGCGGCAAGTTTCTCGCCCGTGAGCTTCGCCGAGTTGTGCGGGTTCCAGCCATACCAGCCGGCGAGGTCCTGGCCGTTGAAGAGCGCGCGGAAGCCGGGCGGCGGCGTTGGCTCGGCGGCGGAGAGGCTGGCGAGGAGCAAGGTGGCGAGGGCGAGGGCGAGGGTGGTTTTCATGTGCGCGGTTTTGGACTGTGCGGTGGGTGGGTAAATTCTTGGGCTTTCCGCGCGAGGCGAAGGATGCTTCCGCCAAGCGCGCAGTTGAATTGGCCGCGAAAGGTCACAGAGAGCACAAAGGGGAGGCATCAATGGCGAGTCCCTCTGCGCCCTTTGTGCCCTCTGGCGGCCATTCAACTGCGGCAATCCACCGCTTCCCTATTTACTAATCACTAATCACTAATCACTTTCCCCTCCCGTGCCGCTGCCTCCGGTCATCGAGATTGTCCCGCTCACGTCCCCCGTGCGCGCGGAGATCACCGTGCCCGGCTCCAAGAGCATCACCAACCGCGCCCTCATCCTCGCCGCGCTCGCCGATGGTCGCACCACCTTGCGCGGCGCGCTCTGGAGCGAGGACACGCAGGTGATGACCGATTGCCTACGCGCGCTCGGCTTCACCGTGGACGTGCAGCCCGACCCCGCCGAGTCCTGCAACCGCACCCTCACCGTGGACGGCCTGGGCGGACGCCTGCCGCGCGCG
>JAYTIO010000273.1:0-3961 GCA_043731805.1 Pedosphaera sp.
CGCCCCGCTGGCCCTGTAGTGGAGACTTCGGGGCCTTCGCCCCCGAAAACCCCAGCAAATCGCCATCATCCCCTCCCGAATCCGCCAAGTAGGGTTAGGGAGCGGCGCACGGAGCTTGGGGAATGGCGCACGCTGCTTGGGGCGTGACGCCCGCTGCTCAGGGAATGACGCACTGAACTCGGGGAGCCGCGCACGGAGCTCACGGAGCGCCGCCCGCCACTAAGGGAGCGACAGCGGGAGCTGGGGCCGGGGCGCACGGAGTGGCGGGCGGAAGCTTCGGCACATGGTCGGCGATGGCGAGATGCTCGCCTTTGGCGATGAGCTGGGCCTTGAATGCCGCCAGCCGCGCTTTGGCCCGCTCGTGCTCGAGCCACAAGCCCAGCACCGCCAGCACGGCGAAACCGAGGAGCCACAGGCCGAGCTTGACGGGTTTCTTCATGAGGGTCTTTTGCCGCGAAAGGGCGCAGAGAGCACAAAGAAGGAAGAGGAGAAATGTTCAACGGCCAACTTCCAACGCTCAACCTTCAACGAGTGGGCGTCGGCATCCGCACTGTCCAGTGGGCGTTGCGAGTTTTGACTTTTCATCTTTGTGTTCTCTGCGCCCTTTCGCGGCTAACCCGCCTTCAGGAAAAACCCGCGCTGCTTTTCGCTGATGGGCATCGCCAGCCGTTCCATGACTTGGAGCATGTCCTCCCAGACCTGGCGCTTGGTGGCGCGGCCTTTCTCGGGACCGTCCTCGGCACGCAGGACGTAGCTGGGATGGAAGGTGGGCATGACCGGCGTGCCGCGCAGGTCCATCCATTGACCGCGTCGCCGGGTGATGTGCGCGTCGCTGATGCCGAAGAGTCCCTCCACCGCCGTGCCGCCGAGCGCGACGATGACGCACGGCTGGATGAGTTGAATCTGCTCGATCAGATACGGCAGGCAGGTGCCCATTTCGTCGGGGCTGGGCTTGCGGTTGCCGAACGCGCCCGGCGGCGTGTGGGGCCGGCACTTGAGGACATTGGCGATATAGACCGTGTCACGGGAAAGGCCCGTGGCTTGGATGATGCGCGTGAGGAGCTGGCCGGCCGCGCCGACGAAGGGTTCGCCCAGCCGGTCTTCATCCACGCCGGGAGCCTCGCCCACGAACATGAGCCGCGCGTGGATGTCGCCCACGCCAAAGACGACGTGCTTGCGAGTGGCGACCAACTGCGGGCACTTCACGCAGGCCAGGGCGCGCGTGCGCAGCGCGGCAAGCGCGGCGGCTTTGTCAGTGGGGGGAATGAGGGCGGCGGCGACCGGAGCGGGCGCAGGCGGCGAGAACGGACGGGCCTGGACAACGGGCGGCGGCTGGAAGCCGCCGGCACGGGGGGCGGGCGCGGGGGGATCCGTCGCCACGCGTCGGTGACTGCGGGGGGCGGGCGCGGCGAGGGCGCTCAAGGTTTCGGGCGCGACGACTGCGAAGCGTTCACCGCCGACCTTGCGGCCTTCCAAGTCCCGGATGGCGGCGTCGAGCAACTGCATGTAGGCGGACATGGGGTGAGTTTCGAGTCCAAGCTTCAAAGTTCAAGGTTCAAAGTCCGCGTGGCCGGCAACTTTGAACTTTGAACTTTGAACTCGGAACTTAACTTCCCCGCATGACACGCCACTGCTGGAAGTGCGGCTGCGAATGGACGTTCTCCGTGAACCCGGGCCGGGGCGAGGCTTGCCCGCAGTGCTGTGCCGACCTGCGTGTGTGCCTGAACTGCGTGAGCTACGACCGCAGTGCCGCGCATCAGTGCCGGGAGCGCCGGGCGGACCCGGAGATGGAGAAGCATGTCGGCAACTTCTGCGAGTATTTCGAGTTCGCGAAGCGGACGTTTACGCCGCCGAAATCGGACGGCACGCGCGAATCGTCGGCGCGCGAGCAGATGAAGAACTTGTTCGGGGATTAAGGGCCGCTGCGATGACTTACCCTCGGCAAACCGGACTAAAATATATTTCAAACAAGCGTTGACACGTGGGTGCGGAACTGGTTTGATTAGGTCCGTAAGCAGCAACGCTAACCAGTAAAAACGCTGCAAGCTCTTTTTAAGTGAAACAATTTTGGTCGGGGTTGGCACAACTTCGACCGAGTTCCCCATAGTCCCACTGTGTGCCATTTCTGAAAACTCCCCGGGGCTAGACGGCCTTCCTCAGGCTGCTAGCCCCGGTTTTATTTTGCCCCGAGAGATTGGGGCAAAGAAAAGCGCCGCCGGGCTTGCCCGGCGGCGCTTTCGCATTTCAGAGGTTGATAGCCAACTCAGTCGAAGGCGTGGCCGGAGCAGCAGAGGACGTTGCGCATCTTGTGGCGGACGAGTTCCTTCACCGCCTTGCGGGCGGGTCCGAGATACTTGCGCGGGTCAAATTCCTTGGGCTTGGTATAAAGCACTTCGCGGATGGCAGCGGTCATCGCTAGGCGCAGGTCGGTGTCAATGTTCACCTTCGTGCAGCCGGTGCGGCGCGCGACCTCGATGTCGGCCTCCGGCACGCCGGCGGTGTCTTCCCCCATGCCTCCGCCGAACTGGTTGATCTTCTGCGCGAGCTCCTTCGGCACCGAGCTGGCCCCGTGGAGCACGAGCGGGTAGTCGCCCAGGCCGGCGGCCATGAGGGCGGCTTTGATGGCCTTGAGGCGTTCGAGGTCGAGGTGTTGCTCGCCCTTGAATTTATAAGCACCGTGGCTGTTGCCGATGGTGACGGCGAGCGAGTCCACGCCGGACTGCTTCACGAACTCGACCGCCTCGTCGGGGTGCGTGTAGCAGCCGCCCTTGGAGTATTGCCCGCCTTCCTCGCCGTCGTCGTGCTGCGCGCCGACGAGCATGCCGAGCTCGCCTTCGACGACGCAGTTGTGCTTGTGGGCGTATTCCACGACCTTGCGGCAGACCTCGACGTTCTTCTCGAACGGATCGTGCGAGGCATCAATCATCACGCTGGTGAAGCCCTCATCAATGCACTGCTTACACAACTCGAAGCTATCGCCGTGGTCGAGGTGGACGGCGATGGGAATGTTCGAGAGGCTGACGGCGGCCTCGATGAGCTTCTTGAGATAGACCGGGTGGGCGTAGTCGCGCGCGCCCTTGGATATCTGGAGCATCAGCGGCGCCTTCTCCTCTTCGGCGGCTTCGACGATGGCTTGGATGAACTCCATGTTGTTCACGTTGAACGCGCCGAGGGCGTATTTTCCCTTCAGGGCTTTGGCGAACAGGCTGGTTGTGTGTGTCAGTGGCATAGGTCAGTTCCGATTCAGGTTAAAACGCGCCGGGGCGCGACGAACAAGCGCGCACAGTAGGTAAGCGCACAGGAAAGGGAAACGAATTCTCCGCTTCCTGTCGTGTAGTTTTCAAAAGCGGACTGGTGGTCTAGCAGACGGGGCAATGGAGCAAGACCAGGGGTTTGGCGGTTGGGTCTGGGGCGTGGCGGAGGTAGTAAACGTCGCCGTCAAAGCGCAGGCAGCGGATGACGGTGGCTCGCGGGGGCTGCAGGCGGAGAGGGAGCCGGCGGTAGCAGAGACATCCAGCCCCGGCGCGGAGTTGCCCAAGGCCCAACTGAACGGCGCACCGCCACGGTTCGTAAGCGAACAGGTCTGCGTGGTCACGCTGAACGGGCCGCCCACCGGGCCGAGCGAGGTGAAGCCCAGCGGCGGGAAGAGCTGTAGCGCATCCAGTGGTGGCACCAGCAGGGCGTGAATGAGGTTGGTGCCCGTCGGCGTGCCCCAGCCGGTGCATAAGTCATAGCCGGCCTCCGCGGGAAAGAGCGTCGGGCTGTTTGGCTGGGTGTTATTGCCGGTCGTGATGTCGTGGAAACTGGCTGCAGCGGCTGCCCCTTTGCCGGGGGCGTAGAGCGCCCGGGCGCACTGGCAGTAACCGCGGCGCATTCGGCCGCGCAATGGCGGCAGGCCAAGGCGGCGCTGGGCCAGGAACACGGACTGGGGGCCGGCCGGGAAGCCGGCGACCGGCTCTGT
>JAYTIO010000274.1:0-4741 GCA_043731805.1 Pedosphaera sp.
GAGCGCCTATCAGGCTTATGCCTCCGGCAAGAGCGACTTGGAGCGCACTGAACTGGCGAAGGAGAAGACCGGCGTCTTCACCGGCGCGTATGCCCTCAACCCGGTCAACGGGGAGAAGATTCCCATCTGGATCGCCGACTACGTCCTCGCGAGCTACGGCACCGGAGCCATCATGGCGGTGCCGGGGCATGATGAGCGGGACTTGGAATTCGCCCGGAAGTTTGACCTGCCAGTTCGAGTGGTAGTGCAGGCCCCGGCGGGGAAGGATTCCATCGGCTTCCTCGCCGACGGCGTCGCGGTGAACTCGGACTTTCTCAACGGCCTCCCGACCGCCGAAGCCAAGGCGAAAATCGCCGCCTGGCTGGAAGCCAAGGGCCTTGGCCAAAAGACCATCAACTACAAGCTGCGCGACTGGCTCTTCAGCCGGCAGCGGTATTGGGGCGAGCCCTTCCCCATCGTCTGGAAACGGGACGCCGCCGGGACGCTCTACCACGAGGCCGTGCCCGAGAAGAGCCTGCCCGTGCTCCCGCCCGCCCTCACGGACTACAAGCCCACCAGCGACGGCCAGCCGCCGCTCGCCCGCGCGACGGAATGGGTGCAGCTCAAGAGCGGGGCCATGCGGGAGACCAACACCATGCCGCAGTGGGCCGGCTCGTGCTGGTATTACCTGCGTTACCTCGACACCCAGAATGCCCGTCGCTTCGTCGCGCGGGACGCCGAGCGTTACTGGATGGGGTCGGCGTTGCCCGCTGGCACGCGGCGCTGCTTGAGCCGGGAAGCATGGCAACGGGAGCTGGCCGAGCTGGAGGCCGTGGCCTTCACTGACATGACGAAGCAGACCCCGCGGGCGGTGCAGTTCAGCCAAGTCTCGCCCGAACTCGCCGCCCAGGTGCTCGCGGTCACCGGCGAGGACGTCTCCGACTACTGGCACTCCCTCGATGCGCTTCACCTGCTGCACTTAAGCAAGCACAGCAACGTCTTCTTGGAAACCCGGCGCGGCAACCTCCCGCTGACCGAGGACGACTTGCTCAACCTCCCGGAGATTCTTGCGACGCCCGATTCGGTGGAATACTCGCGCGTCGCCCCCGATGGCTTCAAACGCCTGGTCATTACCAAGCGGGTGAACGGAACGGTCTTCGTCGTGGAGGAATTACGCGGCCGGTCCCAGCAGCTCCAAGTCATCACCCTCTGGAAGAAAAAGGCGACGGCGAAAGATGTCATCACGAAGATGCCCCTCTCATGCACGCCCGAAAGCGACCGTCGCTGCGAGGCCAATAAAGCCCCCGCTGCGCCCGCCGTCAAGCCCACCCCCGGCGTGGACCTCTACGTCGGCGGCACCGAGCACGCCGTCTTGCACCTCCTCTACGCCCGGTTCTGGCACAAGGTCCTCTACGACCTCGGCCACGTCTCGACCGCCGAGCCGTTCTATAAGCTCGTCAACCAGGGCCTCATCCTCGGCGCGGACGGGCAGAAGATGTCGAAGTCGCGCGGCAACGTGGTGAACCCCGACGACGTGCTCGTGGACTACGGCGCGGACGCCTTCCGCCTCTACGAGATGTTCATGGGGCCGCTCCAGGACACGAAGCCGTGGAACACCCAGGGCGTCGAGGGCGGGTATCGCTTCCTCGGGCGCGTGTGGCGGCTCTTCATCGCGGAGAACTCCGAGACCGCCTTCGAGCAGGCGCAGACCGTGGCCACGCAGCCGGACGCGGACTTGCTCGACCACCTCGTGATGAACGGCACGATTGCGGAAGTCGCCGCCACGCCCGCGCAGCTCAAGGCCTTGCACGCCTGCATCAAGAAGGTGACGGAAGACCTCGACGGCCTGCGCTTCAACACCGCCATCAGCGCGATGATGGTCTTCGTGAACGAGGCCAACGGCTGGCAGACGCGCCCGCTCGCGGTGATGCGGCCCTTCCTCCAGCTCCTCGCGCCCTTCGCCCCGCACCTCGTGGAGGAACTCTGGTCGCGCCTGCACTCTACCTTCGGCCAACGCGCCCCCTCGCTCACCTACGCCGCGTGGCCTAGCTACGACCCGGCGTTGCTCATCGAAAGCGAAGTTGAAATCCCCGTCTCGGTGAACGGCAAGGTGCGCGACGTCATCCGCATCGCCGTCGGAGCCGACGACGCGACCCACGAAGCCGCCGCCCGCGCTGCTGAGAAGGTGAAGCCCTTGCTCGAGGGCCAGAGCGTGAAGAAAGTCATCATCAAGCCCGGCAAGATGGTGAACCTCGTGGTGGGGTGACTACCCCTGTAGCGGCGGTCTGCGACCGCCGGTCTTGCCATGCCCGAACCCGAACTCTGAAATGGGATGGCCGCGAAAGGGCGCAAAGAGCGCAAAGCCAAGCTTCTGGCAGGCGGACGGGACGGGTAGAAATAGTTCCGGTCCCAGTCAGTTCCAACTCGGCCTCTTTGTGTTCTTTGGGCCCTTTCGTGGCTCAACTTCGGAATTCGGGCTGAAACCAACTGAGTTTGCCGAACCGGCGCTCACAGAGCGCCGCTATAGCCAGCTCGCCACGCGCTCATCGGCCCAGATGGCTTCGATCTTCTGCCGCTCGCGGACCACGGCGGACTGCTTGCCGTGGACCAGCACCTCGGTCGGGAGCGAGCGGGAGTTGTAGTTCGACCCCATCACCGAGCCGTAGGCCCCGGCGCTGAGGAGTGCGAGGCAATCGCCTTCGCCCACCTTCGGCAGCGGGCGGTCCTTGCAGAAGTAATCGCCACTCTCGCAGATGGGGCCGACGACGTCGGAGGAGACCGTTGCGCCACCTTTCTTCGTGAGCGGGACGATCTCGTGGAAGCTGTCGTAGAAGGCGGGGCGGATGAGGTCGTTCATCGCGGCGTCCACGATGACGAAGTGCTTCTTCCCCGTCCGCTTCACATACTCGACGCGCGTGACGAGGATGCCCGCGTTGCCGACGATGAAGCGGCCCGGCTCGATGAGAATGCGCAGGCCCAGCGGCTTGAGCAGGGGAACCACGGTCGCGGCGTAAGTGGCGGGCGTGAGGAGGCCCTTCGCGGCAGGAGACTGCCACCACTTCGCGTCGCTGCTGGCGAGGGCGGGGTTGTAAATGATGCCCAGGCCGCCGCCGATGCTGAAGAACTCGAAGTGGTATTTGGCGTTCAGCTTGGTGACGAGCGGCAGGAGTTTCTTCACCGCCAGCTCGAAGGGCTTCACGCTCGTGAGCTGCGAGCCGATGTGCGTCTGGATGCCGCGCAGGTGGAGGTGCTTGAGCTTCGCGGCGCGGGCATAGACGCCCTCGACCTCCTCGAAGGCGATGCCGAACTTGTTCTCGTAAGTGCCGGTGGTGATCTTGGCGTGCGTGCCGGCGTCCACGTTCGGGTTCACGCGCACGGCAACCGGGGCGATTTTCTTGAGGCGAGCCGCGACTTTGTTGATGCGCTGCAACTCCGGCTCGGACTCGCAGTTGAAGCAGTAGATGCCGGCCTTCAGCGCGAACTCAATCTCCGCTTCGGTCTTGCCCACGCCCGCGAAGACGCACTTGGCGGGATCGCCACCGGCGGCGATGACGCGGCGCAGTTCGCCCTCGCTCACGGTGTCGAAGCCACCGCCCGCGTTCGCGAGCACGCGCATGACGGCTTGGTTCGAGTTGGCCTTCATCGCGTAGCAGATGAGGTGGTCCAGCGGCGCGAGCGCGGCGTGGAGCTTGCCGAAGTGGTCCTCGAGCGTGGCCTGCGAATAGACGTAGAGCGGCGTCCCGTGCTGTTTCACGAGCGACGCGATGGCGACGCCTTCACAACTCAACTCTTTCCCGACATAGCGAAACGAATGCATGGCGGCGGGTTATGCCCGCCACCGGGCCATGTGCAAAGGGGAAAGTGCGGCGGAACCATCGCGGACGGCGCGCTCGCCAAACTGCAAGCCAACCTTGATGTGCTCCATGTCGCCAGGGCGCTGCATCTGACGGCGCGGGCATTCCTCACCTTCGACACCCACCAGCGAAAGCTCGCCACCGCTGAAGGCCTGAAGGTGAAGCCCTGAGCCTCGCCCTGCCCCGGTCATTCTGGCGCGGTGGTAGGCAGGCTGCCGGGCTTGGCGGTGGAAACCGCCGGCAAACACCGTTGACACCGTCGCGAGTCGAGACAAAACCGCTTCATGAAGACGCTTCCCTTCCTGTTGGTCTGCCTCGCGATGTGCGCCTGCCAACCGCCAGCGCCAAAGGAGGTGGAAATCACAGGTCAGGTCTTCATCACTCTCAAAAATCGCGACACCTTGAAGTTGAGCCTCACCCCCGTTTTCTTAGTGGACGGAACGAACGGCAACAAACACGTCGAGAAAGCGCGGTCGGAGCACGAAGCCGCCTTCGCCGCCATCCGCTCCAGGGTGCTAAACCTCACAACCAACATCGCCGAGGTAGAGAAACGGCTGGCCCCGAAGCTTGAAGCCGTGTCCAAACTTGAAACCGAAGCCGGACGACTGCTGAAGATTCATACCGCCAATGCCGAAGGTCTTTCACGTGTTGGCGGGTCGCAGTTGAAACAGGCACAGGAAGTGCAAAAGCAAATCGCGAACAAACTGCGCGCGATTGAAGAAGAGTCGAAACGTGGGCGTGAGGAGTCGGAGCCGGACGCGAAGTTGCTCACCGAGGCGAAGAGCGCCATGCAAGCCGTCGAGCAGTCGCTTAGCCCTACTTGGCGGATTCGGGAGGGGATGATGGCGATTTGCTGGGGTTTTCGGGGGCGAAGGCCCCGAAGTCTCCACTACAGGGCCAGCGGGGCG
>JAYTIO010000275.1:0-3148 GCA_043731805.1 Pedosphaera sp.
CGCCCCGCTACTTGCGCTGGGTTGCGCCCGGCGCGGTCGGCATCCCCGGCATCACATTGGTCGGATAGGCGAAGGCGGGGAAGGCGGGGTTGTCCAGCCAGCGCGCAAGCCAGGTGAGTTCGATGGCCGTCAGGCCGAGGTCAGAGCGGCGCACGGCGCGGAGGTCGGTGGGCGAGACGGCGGTGACTTCCGTGATCGTGTTGGCGAGTTTGGGTGAGACGGCCCGCAGCCACTGGTTCGCGGCGGCAGCGCCGGGCAACGACGGATTCGCCGACAGCATCGCGGTGAGCTGGAAGATGGGCACCCATTGCGCGAGCTTCGCCTCGGTGATTTCCCAGTCGTAATAGACCAGGTTCGTGCGCGGCAGGAACTGATTCAGCAGCTCGGCGGGCGGCGGGTTCGTGTTCGGCCCGCTCGGCACGATGCCGGCCATGCTGCCGAACAGGAGAAAGTCATCGCCCGGCTCCGGCGCGGGCCGGACGAACGGCACGAGGATGGGCATCCCGACCCAGCCAATCTCCGTGCGGTTCGTGGTGAAGGCGATGCGCCCGAGGCCGGCCTTCGCCACGTTCGTGCCGAGCGTGTGCAGCGCGTGCGGGGCGACGCGGACGACGGTATTCGACGCCTCGGGCATGGGCGCGGCGGCGTGGAGGTTGTAGGGGATGTCCGAGCGCGCCCAGGTGAAGAACTGGTTGGGCGTGGACTTCAGCTCCCACTCTTTGAACTCCGGCAGGCGCGCGAGCCAGTCGCCGAATCCCTGCACCGCCGTGAAGCTGATGAGCGGGTCGCGCACGGAGTTCGTCGGCAGGCGGAAGGCGGCGAGTTGCCACGGCGTGGCGTCGGCGAACTTCAGCGTGGCCTCGCTGCGCAGCGTGTCGCTCTTCGCGGTGACGCTTACGGACAAGTGCGGCCAGGCGACAGTCTTGGGCAAGTCGAGCGCGGCCTGGAGTCGCGGCAAGTCGGCCACGAGGTCAATCATGTTGGTCGCAGCCACGGAATGCGGACCAGCATTGCCACAAACCGGCGCCGCTCCGTTCGCGCTCTTGCCGAGCATCAGGTAGTCATCGAACACCACGAGCGTGAGCAGACCGCCGGCTTTGGTCTTCGTGTTCCACGCAATGCCGCCGGGATTGACAGCACGCGGTGCGACGGGCTTGAAATCGGCGGTCTGCAAGAGGTTCGTGCTCCACCGCTCGCGCCGCTCGGCGGTGAGGCAGACGACGGTGAGCAGCCAGCTCGCGGCGTGCTCGTCATGGGTCTCGAAGACGAACTTGCTGGCCGCAAGGTCGTCGAGCAGCGGGCGCAAGAGCGCGGGACGGTTGGTGCGCGTCGCGTCGGGGCCGAAGAGCACGTCCGGCAACACTTGCGCCAAGCGGTCGTGTATCTGTTTGCGCGTGGCGACAGCTTCGGGGTTGTTGAGCAGCGTGTTGAGCCGGGCGGTGTTGGTGCCGGCAGCGAGACTCTCGAGGCCGGCGAAGTGGAGGCGGAAGACCGGCCCGGCGGACGCGGCGGGGGGCGCGGGCTTGGGGGCGTCCGGTTGCTTCTCGCGGCAGGCGGTCAGGGCGGCGGTGCATCCCAGCAATAGAGTCAGAGCAAGTCGTGTCATCGGTGGGGTTGAATTGCCAGTTGCGGCGCGAGGAAGCAAACGGAAAGACAAATGTCGAGGGCGTGGGAATACGCGGAGTGTCTGGACTGCGGCGGCTTCAGCGCCGCTTTCCGAATGCCACGGGTTGCAGGAACGCCCGCAAGCGGTGCTAAAGACACCGCAGTCCAAACGCTTCGCGCGGACTCCCGCCCTCGACCTACTTCACCGGCACCGCCTCGACCGGCGGCACCGTCGGCGGCACCGCAGCCGCAGCCGGCTTCAAGAACTTCCCCGCCACCGCGCTGAAGGCCGTGTAAACCATCGGCACCACGAAGAGCGTCAGCACCGTGCTGCTCAACATCCCGCCAATCACCGCCACCCCCATCGGCCGCCGGCTCTCCGCGCCCGCTCCCATGCCGATGGCGATGGGGATGATGCCCGCGATGGTTGAAAGCGCCGTCATCAGGATCGGGCGCAGACGCACCATGCCCGCGGTCACGATGGCGTCGCGCGGGTCCACGCCACGGCCGGTTTCCTGGTCGGCAAACTCGACGAGTAAGATGGCGTTCTTGGTGACCAGGCCGACGAGCAGGACGAAGCCGATGAGGCTGAACAAATTGATGTTCATCGCCGGCACTTCCTTGATGACGCCGGTCTTGCCGAGGTAGTCCACGAGCCACAGCAACCCCAGCGCGCCGAAGCCCGCCAGCGGCACGGTCAGCAGCACGGTGAGCGGGTGCAGGAAGCTCTCGAACTGCGCGGCCAGCACCATGTAGGTGATGATGAGGGCGAGCACGAGCACAACGAGGAACTCCTTCCAGGCGTCCTTGAACTCCTTCGATTCGCCCGTCCAGTCGTAGAGAAAGCCCGGCGGCAAGTCCGCCTTCACCATCGTCTCGGCGCGGTCAATGGCCGTGCCTAGCGGGACCCCGTTGAGCGAGCCGGAGATGGTCGCGCTGCGGAGGCGGTTGAAGTGCTCGACGGCGTTGGGCGCGCTGCCGGTCTCGCGGCGCACGATGGAGCTGAGTTGAATGAGCTGCCCGTCCTTGTTGCGGACGTAGAGCCGGTCGAGGTCCTGGGGCGTGAGGCGGGACCCGCGCTCCAGCTGCGTGATGACTTGATACTGTTTGCCGTCGAGCTTCACGCGGCTGAGGTCCAGTCCGCCGAAGAGGATTTGCAGCGTGCGCGACACGTCCTCGATGCTCACGCCCAACGCGGCGGCGCGGTTGCGGTCCACGTCGAGGCGCAGCTCGGGCTTCGTCACCTCGAAGCTGGAGCGGACGTTCACGAGGTAGCCGGAGGTGCGGAGCTTGCCGACCACCTCGCTGACATGGTCGTTCAACGCGTCGAGGTCCTGCGCCTGGATGACGAGCTGGAAGGGCGCGCCGAAGCCCCGGCCAATGGCCTTCGGGATGTTCGGCACGGCGATGGCCCCCTCGACCTCGTTGAAGAACTTCATGCGCAAGCCATCGGGCCCGTTCACCAGCTCGCGGACGTTGCGGGTGCGGTCCTTCGCGTCCTTGAGGCGGACGAAGACGATGGCGCTGTTGGCCTGCCCGCGCC
>JAYTIO010000276.1:0-3715 GCA_043731805.1 Pedosphaera sp.
GAACCGGAATTCTACATCGCCTTGGCCGAAGCCGGGTTCATCAGCACCGCCGTGCCCTTGGACGACCCGCCGTTCCTCCTTCTACCCGAACTGCAGGAGCACTACGCAGTTCTGGATTGGGAAAACCTGCGGATCGACCGGTCTGTGGCCCGACTCCTGGAGAACCCCTCGGTGAGAGCATCCATCACTTTTGGATTCGCTGACAAGGTGGCCCCGGTGCTGGACCACTTGGTGGCGTCCCACAACCGTTGTTGGATCCATCCCCCCTACCGGACCCTTTTGAACCAGCTCGAAGGATTCACGCATCCCCGGTTCCGTTTGCGGACGGTGGAGGTTCGGGAGAACTCCAGTGGAGCCTTGGTGGCCGGAGAACTGGGCTACACGCTGGGATCGACCTACACCAGCCTCAGCGGGTTTTTCAGCCGGGAGGAGCGGAGGTGGAACCATTACGGCAAACTGCAACTGGTCATGCTGGCCGAGGTCCTCCGGGAAGCGGGCTACGCTTTCTGGAACCTGGGACATCCCCACATGGCATACAAAACCGCGCTTGGAGCCCGAGTTTTACCCCGGCACGAGTTTCTTAACCGATGGCAGGTCGCCATCGCTGAGGTTCCACAAGCCAGAAGCGGTTCGGGTTTGCCGATGGCATAGGTTCGTGCGGGGTCGCTGCTCGCAACGGACGCGCTGGTTTTGCTTTGCCGCTGGCTGGCTGGCTGGCAGCTTCGCCACATGAATTGCCGGACATTCCTTCTCGCCTGTGCTCTGGTCAACGGAGCTGCCGGCCAGTCTTACGCACAAGATTACGAGCCGCACGTCTTCACCAATTCCGCCGGAGCCACCTTGCCGTATCGCTCGCTCGCTCCGGCGAATCCCGAACCCGGCAGGAAGTATCCGCTGGTCCTCTTCCTGCACGGCGCGGGCGAGCGCGGCAACAACAACTCCGCGCAACTCATTCACGGCACCAAGCTCTATCTCGACGCCGCGAACCGCGCCAAGTTCCCGTGTTTTGTTGTCGCCCCGCAGTGCCCGGCGAACAAGCAGTGGGTGGACATGCCCTGGGGCGGTGACAAAGGCACGCAGCCGCCCAAGCCCAGCGAGCCGATGGAGCTCGTGCTCGACCTGCTCGACACACTGCCCAAAACCATGCCGGTGGATCCCGACCGCGTTTACGTCACGGGCCTGAGCATGGGTGGCTATGGGACGTGGGATTTGATCACGCGGTTCCCGGAGCGGTTCGCCGCCGGCGTGCCGGTGTGTGGCGGCGGAGATGAGACTGTCGCCGCGCACGCGGCCAAGGTGCCAGTCTGGGCGTTCCACTCCGATGACGACACGGTCGTGAAAGTCAGCCGCACGCGCAACCTGCTCGCGGCGATCCGGGCGGCGGGCGGCCAGCCCAAGTATTTCGAGTATTTCGGCCTCGGGCATGGATCGTGGGGCCGGGCTTACAGCGAGCCGGAACTGCTGCCGTGGATGTTTGCCCAGCGGCGCGGGCAGCCGGATACCTTCAAGCTGCAAACCAGGCCGCCGGAGTTGCCCGCCGTGGCGAAGCTGCCGGACACGGACGACGGCCTGCCCGGTGCCGGTCCGCTGCGTCGTTACGATTGGTTCCGCAATCTTTGGAAGCAGAAGCGGCTGGCGTGGGCCGGTCGCGTGCAGCAGGACAAGGGCTCGGTGGTCTTCCTCGGCGACTCCATCACCCAGGGCTGGGGCGACACGCTGGGCAACAGCTTCCCCGGCCTGAAGGTCGCCAACCGGGGCATCAGCGGCGACACGACCCGCGGGATGCTTTACCGTTTGAAGGAGGACGTCCTCGACCTTTCTCCACGTGCAGTGGTGCTGCTGGCCGGGACCAACGACATCGAGGAGAAAGCCACGCCCGAGGTGATTGCGGGGAACGTGAGACTGTTGCTCGCCGCGCTCAAAACGCACAACCCCGGCATGCCTGTCATCGTGTGCGCGGTCATGCCCAGCCACGCCAGCAAGAGCCGGTCGAAGGAAACCATCACGCGGCTTAACGAGCTGGTGGCGGCGTTGGCCAAGGGCAACGCGCAGGTCACGCTGGTGGACACTTGGACGCTGTTTGCGGATGCGGCCGGCGACGCCAAGAAAGAGGAGTTCCCCGACCTGCTCCACCCCAATGCAGCCGGCTACAAGAAATGGGCGGAAGCACTGAGGCCGGTGCTGTCCCAGCTAAAGCTGACCACCCCGTGAGCCGGGAGGCCCGGCAGGAGGAACAGGGTTGATCCCGCTGGCGATCAACGACAGCACGGCTGGCGAGCGGATTGGCATGACGACAGAATCTCGGTCACACCCACCCGGCGGATCGTCGGCGACGCAAGCTGGCGAAGCTGCGGCTCGTGGCTCCGGCCACCGCGTCATCCTGCACCTCGACATGGATGCGTTCTACGCCTCCGTGGAGCAACGGGACAACCCCGCGCTGCGCGGCCGTCCAGTAATCGTCGGTGCGCCACCGACACAGCGCGGCGTTGTGGCGGCCGCCAGTTACGAGGCCCGCAAGTTTGGCGTGCGCTCGGCCATGCCCAGCGTGACGGCGGGGCGACTGTGTCCCAGCGGCGTCTTCGTGCGCCCGCGCATGGAGGCGTATCAAGCGGAGTCACAGGCGATCATGGCGCTGGTGCGCCAGTGCGCGGGCGAGTTGATCCAGCAGGTGTCCGTGGATGAAGCGTATGTGGACGTCTCGTCCCAAGCACAGGCCATGTCCCTGGACGCCAGCCTGGAGTGCGCGTTGCCGTTGGCGAAGGCGCTCAAAGAACTCATCCGTCAGGACCGCAAGCTCAACGCCTCCATCGGCATCGCGCCCAACAAGCTGCTGGCCAAGCTCGCCAGTGATTTTCAGAAGCCCGACGGGCTGACTCTGATCCGTGAGTCGGAGAAGGTGGCGTTTCTGCGGCCGCTGCCGGTTCGTTCATTGCATGGCGTGGGCCGGGTGACGGAGGAGAATCTTTTGAGCGCGGGTCTGCGGACAGTGGGTGACCTGCAGGACCATCCCGGCGACCTGCGGGCGCTGGTGGGTTCATGGGGTCCCGAACTGAAGCGCTTCGCCTTCGGAGAGGACGACCGGCCGCTGGACCTTGGCGAGGAGATCAAGAGCATCAGCAGCGAGAACACCTTCCTGCGCGACACGGACGATCGTCCGGCGTTACGAGCCTGCCTTTGGGAACAAGCACAGGAACTGGCCCGGAAACTCACGCGGCATCGCCTCGCCGCCGTCACGGTGCAGGTGAAGGTGCGCTACGGGGATTTCACGACGCTCACGCGGCAGTTGTCAGTCGAGGAGCCTGTGCAGGAAGCGCGGGAGATATACCGGCTCGGCTGCTGGCTGCTGGGACGGGAGAAGCTTGTGAACCGTCCGCTGCGGCTTATCGGCCTGGGCGTGAGCGGACTGCGGGACGCTCAGGCATGGCAACTGCCGCTGGTGTTCCCTGCGTGAAGAGGCGACGTTCGTCCGCGTGGTGCATCGGATGCCGCGGTTCCGCCAACGACAACTATTTCTTCCCTGACTCGACGGACGGCCACAGGAGCGTTGCGTTACAAGATGACATAGCTGTTGTGCGCCAGTGTCACGCGCCGGCCTGAAGCGCATCCATGCGTAGCGCCTTACGTCCTGGAATCGCCCTTGAAATGGCCCTTGTTTTGACACAAACAAGGCCTATTATTCGTGGCAATAGAATGGGCAAGCACAGCCAATCTGTGG
>JAYTIO010000277.1:0-2264 GCA_043731805.1 Pedosphaera sp.
TCCGGCGTGAACCGGCTCGCCTACGGGCCGGACTCGCGGCTCTACGTGGGCGGGCTGCGCTTCGGGCACTGGACGAGCATCGCGCCGCAGCCGCACTCGCTGGACCGCGTGAAGTTTTCCGGCCGCGTGCCCTTCGAGTTCAAGACCGTCGCCGCGCGCACGAACGGCTTCGAGGTCGCCTTCACTCTCCCGGTGGACGCCGCACTTGCCGGCAACCCCGAGAACTGGGACGCGACGCAATACACCTACGCCTACGCCGGCCAGCACAACGCACCCGAGAAGGACCGCGACGAGAAAATCCCCGGCCCGCCCGTGCGCGTGCTGAAGGCGGAGGTCACCGCCGACCAGCTCACCGTGCGCCTGACGCTCGAAGGCCTGAAGCCCCGCCACGTCGTCATGCTCCGCGCGCTGGGCTTGAAGAACCACCGGGGCGAGGTGCTGCGGAATGACACGCTGCACTACACGATGAATCAGGTGCCCCGGTAGGGCCGGCCGGCCGGTCGGACTTCGCCCGAGTCTGCCTGTGGAGCAAACGGCACGCACGCGACTACCTTCCCGCCGAAGAGCGGTGCTGAAGCCACCGCAGTCCAGACGCTGGCGCGACCTCCTTCGCCCCCGGACTCGCGAAGCGTCTGGACTGCGGCGCGTTCACCGCCGCTCTTCCGCGACCCTCGCGTCAGTCAACAGCGCTTCCGTTGCGCATCGCCCTCCCGGCGCACATACTCGCAACCGACGTGACCGACTCACCTTCGCCATCCCCCGACAGCCCCCCGCCCGCGACACCGCACCGCCGACGCCCGCGTTACTCAGGCAAGAACCCGCGGCGGTTCGAGGAGAAATACAAGGAGCGCGACCCGCAGCGTTACGCGGAGACGGTCGCGAAGGTGCTCGCGTCGGGGAAGACGCCGGCGGGCACGCACCGGCCCATCATGGTGGCGGAGATTCTCGAAGTGCTCGCGCCCAAGCCCGGTGAGGTGGTGGTGGATTGCACGCTTGGCTACGGCGGTCACGCGCGCGAAATCCTGGCGAAGCTCCAGCCCGGCGGCCACTTGCTCGGTCTGGACGTGGACCCAGTGGAGTTGCCGAGGACGGAGGCGCGGATGCGCGAGGTGGGTTTCGGGCCGGAGGTGTTTACCCCCGTGCGCAGCAATTTCGCAGGGCTGCCGCAGGCGCTCGCCGAATGCGGAATGCGGAATGCGGAATGCGGAATGAAGCGGGCAGATTGCATCCTCGCGGACCTCGGCGTGTCCTCAATGCAGCTCGATGACCCGGCGCGGGGCTTCTCCACGAAGGGCGACGGGCCGCTGGACATGCGGATGAATCCGCAGCGCGGGCAGTCGGCGTCCGCGTTGCTCGCGAAGTCTTCACCGGGTGCGCTCACGACCTTGCTGGTGGAAAACGCCGACGAACCGCGCGCGCCGGAACTCGCTGCCGCGCTAGCCCAACGAACCTTTGCCACCACGCGCGCGCTGGCCGAGGCCGTCCGCGCCGCGCTGCCGCGACTGGACAAGGACGAGGCGGACCTCGCGGTGCGGCGGGTGTTCCAAGCGTTGCGCATCGCGGTGAACGACGAGTTTGGCGCGCTGGACACATTGCTGCGCCACCTGCCTGTGTGTCTGAATCCCGGCGGGCGCGTGGCGATACTCACGTTCCACTCGGGCGAGGATCGGCGGGTGAAGAAGGCGTTTGCGGCGGGCTTGCGGGAAGGGATTTACGCGGCCATCGCGGAGGAAGTGATGCGGCCGACGGCGGAGGAGCGGCGGGACAACCCGCGCTCGTCCTCGGCGAAGCTCCGCTGGGCACGGCGGGCTTGAGCGCCGCGCGGGTCACTCGTCCAGCTGCGTGAGGCGGACCGCGCGTAGTTTGGAGCCGGGGGGCGAGGGCGAGGCGGAGCAAGGGCGTGGGGAAAAGTCTAACCAGGACGGATACGGCTGGACACGGATTTAACCCGGGGCCAGACCGAGAGTGCGCTTCTCGATGCCCCCCGATAGTGGCGCTGGCATCCCGCCTGGGTTGGTCTGGCGGGCGTCTCGCCCGCCGTGGTCATCGGCAACCGGGACGGTTGCCAGACCCGGACAGCCGGGACGGCTGCCCCACTGCGCGGATGCGCCCAGACCAAGGGCCGTGGGGCACAAGTCTAGTTTTGAGTAGTGGCTGGGGCCGGCCGACGGCAGCCCGAAAAAGCGGTGCTGAAGCCACCGCAGTCCAAACGCTGGCGCGACCGCCGCGCGACCTCGGACCGCGTGAAGCGTCTGGGCTGCGGT
>JAYTIO010000278.1:0-1808 GCA_043731805.1 Pedosphaera sp.
ATCCGCGTCCTCACCCGCCTCTTCGCCATCCCCAGCAACCCGCGTGACAAGGCGACGAACGAAATACTTTGGGGCCTCGCAACCAAGCTGGTGCAACGAGCGGCCAGCTTTCAACTCGCCGGTTCTTGTTCCGCGCTGAACCAGTCGCTCATGGAGCTCGGCGCGACCGTCTGCACCCCGCAGAACCCGCAGTGCCTCCCCTGCCCCGTCCGAGCCCATTGCGCTGCGTATCGCGAGGGCCGCGTGGGCGAACTACCGAACCTCGGACCCCGCACCGTAGCCACAAGCCGCGAGTTCCACACCTTCGTGGTCGAACTCGACGGCCAGTTCCTCGTGGCGCAGCGGCCGACTGGCGCGGTGAACGCAGCCTTGTGGGAGTTTCCAAGTCTGGAAGTCACCGGGCAGGCGATCACCCCGGCCGCCGCGTTGAAACAACTCCTGCACCTCACCGCCGGCTGCCAGCCATTCTGCGAGGTTAAACACACCATCACCCGCTACCGCATCACCCAGCGCGTCTGGCGTGTGCAGTTGCAGTTGCAGCCAAGCCAAGCCAAGCCGCCACCGTTTCGCTGGCTGCCACTGGCCGAGTTGCACCTCCACCCTTTCACCAGCGCGCACAAACGCATCCTCGCCCGCCTCGCCAGCGTTCAAGGTTCCGCCTGAGCCGCCCGCTCCACCGCGACGACCACCCGCTCGACCGTCAGGCTCTTCATGCAGCGGAAATCCACCGGGCACTCGCGCAGGAAGCACGGCGCGCACGGTGCCTCGCCGCGCAGGAGAAGGTGCCGCGAATCACCCGGCAGCCCCGGCCCCGTCAGCTCAATCGAGGTGCTCCCAAACAGCCCGACCAGCCGCGTGCCCACGGCGGCGGCCAGGTGCATCGGCCCCGTGTCGTTCGTGAGCACGACGCGGCAGGCGCGCAGCGCCGCGCAGAGTTCGCGCAGGGAAGTGCGGCCCGCGAGATTCGTCACGCTGACCGCTGACCGCTGACCGCTGCCTGCCAGCGCCCCCGCGATCTCCGTCGCCAGTGCGTGGTCCGCCGAGCCACCGAAGATGACGAAGCCACAGTTGAGCCGGGCGCGTAGCTCCTTTGCCGTCGCGACGAAGCGGTCTGCCGGCCAGCGCTTCGCCGGGCCGTATTCCGCGCCCGCGTTCAGGCCGATGAGCAAGCCGTCCGGGAGGTTGAACTTCGCCTTCACCGCCGCGACTTCGGCCTCCGTCACGGCGATGAGCGGTGCGAGCAGCTCTGGCTTCGCGCCCAACGCGGCGGCGAGGTGGAGGTAGTGAAAGATGTGGTGACTGGTCGCAGGGAGCGCGGCGTTCACGGCGCAGGAACCTCCCTCGGGAGACGGGGCCTGCTGCGGCCTGAAGGCCGCGCTCCGCTCCGCATGCGCGACCAGTCGACGCACTTCGCCCGCCGTCCGTTTCCTCATCTCCACAATGTCCGCGCGCCGGGGAACGGTTTGCGTGAGCAACCAGTCCCGCCAGCCGCCCGCGTAGCCGATACGCCGGGGAATGCCGGCCAGTCGCACTTCCAATCCGCTGCGCACGGAGTTCGGCAGCACCAACGCGGCGTCGAAGCCCCGTGCCGGCGACTTCCAGTTGCCGCTGGGCGTGCTGGACAGTTTGGACGGCGACTGGAAGTCGCCGACACAGCGCAGCCGCCGCGCCACGCTGAAGACCCCTTCCTTCGGCGCGAAGGTCATGACCTCATCCACCGCCGGGTGCCCCTGCCACAAGCCCGCCAGCTTCTCATGCGTGAGCAGCGTGATGTGCGTGTCCGGCAGCGCCGCCCTCAGACGGAGCAG
>JAYTIO010000279.1:0-5149 GCA_043731805.1 Pedosphaera sp.
GGCTTTGACTGCACCGTGCTGTTCGCTGTGAACGAGAACGGCGAGGTGGATCCCACGATGCCGGTCTATCCCGAGAAGGGTAAGGAGTTCAAAGAACACCACATCCCCGGCCTTGAGCAGCTCGCCAAGGCCGACCTTGTCATCTTCTTCGCCCGACTGCTGACGCTCCCGATGTCCGAGCGGGAGCTCATTGTGAAGTATGTTGATTCCGGCAAGCCCATCATCGCGCTGCGCACGGCCAACCACGGCTTCCACGCCTCGCTGCCCTACAAGATCAACGGCAAGCAGGTCCGCTGGGGCGAGGATGTGCTAGGCGGCTCCTTCATGGGCCATCACGGCCGCTGGCAGTCGGACTCGACGCGCGGCACCCTCGTGCCGGAGCAGCAGGATCACCCCATTCTCATCGGCGTGAGCGACATCTGGGGAAACTCCGATGTTTATCGGACCTACAAAGAGGGAACGAGTCTGCCGACGAACTGCACCGCGTTGGTTTGGGGCCAGCCCCTCATGGGCCGGAAACAGGACGACCCGCCGAATCAAAAACTGGAGCCGCTACCCGTCGCGTGGTTCAAGCCCTGGCAGACCAGTGAAGGCAAGAACGCCCGCGTCTTTCAATCCACCATGGGCAGCGGCACTGACCTTGAAAATCCCGGCCTTCGTCGGCTCATCATCAACGCCGCCTATTGATTGACGAGATGGGTTCGCTAGGCGCCGCGACGCGCTCGCCGGAGCGGAGGCGCGCAAAGTTGGAGCAACAAACCCGCCGAAGACCAACCGCACCGCGCGAATGTCGGACGGTGTGCGAACAGAATAGGCCTGACACTCGTCCGCATTCACGCAGATGGAAACCTCGCCACCGTGCTTCGTCGCAATCCTGGCGGGTGGCCTGACTGGATGGTGGCCACGGTGAAGCTCCCCCCACTCCGAAAGGACACCGCCTCGCATTGATTTGATGTTGTTTGGGAAGTGCTCACCGAAGCCGCAGGTGGTGACGTGGCATCGCTCGAAGGTCTGGCTCCGGTCGGCGAATCGAACGCGAAATACGCCAAGAGGCGGGCCAGCTCCGCGAAGGGGAAACGCAGTTCCCAGTCTAGCCGACGGGAAGGGGATATTCGCAAAGCCATGCGGAAGGCTTTTCTCAATCGCTTCGGCAACTGAGCAGGACTTTTCGCTACTTCAAAGTTCCGTAAGCAGCACTGAGCCGTCCGTTCAACCATGTCAGGTGTGAAACCGGAAATCACAACGCCAGGCAGCGGCCCTGAAATCGCTGCCGGGAAAACGACATCCCCCGCGCGTCGCAAGTTCTCCACCACCGCCGCCGAATCACAGGCGAAGCGCGACAGACAGTTGCCCGTTCGGCTCCGCTCACCTCGCTGCGGACCAGCGGCTTTCAAGAGGTTTTCGCGCCGTCAGCTTTACGAGCTTGTCCGCTGGCTCACACTGATTTACGCGCTGCTCGACAAGGCCGACGGTGTGGACGCGGCTCACTTGCACGCAGCCCTCGCGGTGTGGTGCCATTGGCTGGCATTGGCGGAGTTCCTCTTTGTCGCCTTGAAGCCGGTTACGCGCGAGGTTCCTAAACGCTGGTGCGCCGATTACCCCGGCGAGCGTGTCCGCGTGTTTCGAGCGGCACGTCCGCCGGGCAAGGCTGCTCGTGCTACGAACGCCTCCGCCCTGGCTTTGGTGTGGTTGTCCGGCTGCGTCCTGCTCCCTGCCCAAGGCGGAATCGGCGTTGAATGTCAGTTGCGTTCACCTACTGTCCGGACCCAATCGCCCCACTGAGACAGCGTGCTCAGGCGGCGACCGAATCTGATCTTATGAACCTCTCCGGCAAAGTTGGCTTGGTCACGGGCGGCACGCGCGGCATCGGCGCGGCGGCGGCACGCGCGTTGGCAAAGGAAGGCGCGGACATCGCGCTGGTAGGGCGCGTGGACGATGCCGAGGCGCGCGCGACGCAGGCGGCGATTCAAGCGCTCGGGCGGCGTTGCGAACTGATCCTGGCGGATTGCGCCAAGCCGGCGGAGGCCACGCGCTGCGTGGCGGAGGCAGCGCAGCGGCTGGGCGGCGTGGATGTGCTCATCCATTCGGCGGGCGGGCCGGTGAACGGCGGCTTGCTGGAGCTGACGCCCGAGGCGTGGCACGCCGCGTTTGATGTCCATGTCCACGCGATTTTCTACCTCTGCCGCGCGGTGATCCCGCTCATGCGCCCAAAGCAGGAAGGCGCAATTGTCCTGATTTCTTCCACCGCCGGGAAGCTCGCCACGCCGAGCCACATTGCCTATCAGGCGGTGAAGGGAGCGATCCCGCATCTCACGCGCGGGCTGGCGCGGGAGTTCGCGCCGGACAACATCCGCATCAACTGCGTCGCGCCCGGCGTGGTGCGCACGCGGTTCCACGCGAAGATGTCGCCGGAGCAGAAGCAGCTGAACCTCGAGCAGCGCATCCCGCTCAAGCGCGAAGGCACGCCGGAGCAGGTGGCCGACGCTATCCTCATGCTGGTGAAGAACGACTACATCACGGGGGACACGGTGACGATTGACGGCGGGCTGACGATGCGGATCGCCTGATCGGCGAGCGCCCTCGGTCACTGGCAGCGCGAGGTGGGCAGGACCGAAAGACTGGAGGTCAGAGGAATCGGCTCATGCCAAGCACAGGTGAAGTTCGGAGGAATCGGTGAGGGGAGCTTTGGGTGTTGCTCCCTCTCCATGAACCTGGCGCGCGGGCGGGCCCCGCCCGCAGCAGCTCCGCCTGCACGAGTGCGCTGGGAGGTTCCGGATGTGGCCTCGCCGGCGCACGCGCTGCGACCGGGGACCGGTCACGCTCCGGGTTCAGGGGCCCAACTGCGCGCGGCCTCGTCGGTCGGAATGGACTTACGAGGCCGACGACAGGTCGGCCCTACCAGGTTCATGGGCAGGGCCGGGGTGAGGGGTGACGTGCGGCGGCGTTCGCGCCCTCACCTCTCGGACGAGGATGGGAGGAGGCGCGCGCCGAGGCCTGGCTTGGCCTTCCACCGCATGCCATTCGGAATTGGTTTCAGAGCTCGGGCCCAAGCGCAGGATTTCACGAAGGAGGACATCCGGCGCGACGACCAGCAATGCCGAGGGCACGATTGAGGGCTCACGTGTGCTGCTGGGCAATGACCACGGCGGGTCTTCAGCACAGCTTCGTTACGCGGTGGCGGTGCGGGCCACCGAGCCGCCGCCCGCCCGCCGCCCAAACGCCCCGGACTGCCATTCTTTTTCCACCTCGGTCGCGATGAGCCGCAGGCCAGCTTGTCGGTAGGCGCGTTCCACCTTTGCGAACTGCGTCTGCAAAATCCCCGCGAGCACCAGCACGCCCGCGGGGCGCAGACGGTTCAGGATGCGGTCGCGCTCGGCGAGGAGGAGATCGAAAATCAAGTTTGCACAGACCACATGATAACGCGTGGCGCTGGCGAGCGGCAGCTTGGTGAGGTCGCGGCGCACGGGTTTCACGAGGTGCGCGACGCCGTTCTGCGCCGCGTTCGCCTTGGCCACGCGGACGGACTCGGGGTCGAAGTCGAAGCAGCGCACCGGGGCGTAACCCAACTTGGCAGCGGCGATGGCGAGGATTCCCGAGCCGGTGCCGATGTCGAGGAGGGACAGGGCAGGAGCAGGAGCAGGAGGGGAAACGCGCGCCTCGGATCCTGCTCGTAATCCTGCTCGTAATCCTGCGCCACTCTTCACCCCCACCAACTGCCGCAAACAAAACCCCGTCGTCGCGTGGTGCCCCGTGCCGAAGCTCAGGCCGGGATCGAGGATGACCACGGCCTGTCCCGTGCGCGGTTTGCGTTTCTCCCAACTGGGTTTGAGCAGCAGCGCGTCGCCGATCTCCAGCGGCTTGAAGTGCCGCTTCCACGACTCCGCCCAGTCTTCGCGCCGCACCTTCCTCGCGGCGATTTCGCCGGGGCCGATGTTCAGCCCGCACTCGGTGAGCGCCCGCAGGCCGGCCTGAAGTTCAGCGCGCGCGGCGGCGTTCCACTGCGCCGGCTGCTCCAGGTAGGTGGACACCGTCGTGTCGCCCGTCTCGGCATCGAAGTAAGTCGAAGGCGTCTGGCTGAGGACCCGCAGGAGCAGTTCAGCGACGGCCTCCTCGGCTTCGCGGGAGGTGGCGATGGAAACTTGGGTGAGGGGGGAGATCACAGTTCTGGGTTTGGAGTTGAGGGCGGCGGCGGGAGTTCGAGCATTCCTGAGCGAAACAACTTTGAACTCAGAACCTTGAACTCAGAACTCGCCTCATCGCCGGTCTCGCCACGGAGTGAAGTTCAGCAGCTCTACCTCGCTCCGGTGTGCGCGCTGCTCGACGACCGTCACGCTGGCATACTCGATGTCGAAGTGCGCGAGCTTGGGCAGCGGGAGTTCGAGTAGGAGCGCGAGGAGCATCCGCACCACGCCGCCGTGGCAGACGATGGCGACGGTCTGGCCGGGGCAGTCGCGGAGGATTTGTTTCAAGCACGGCTCGATGCGGCCCCGGTATTGCGGGCCGGTCTCGGCTCCCGGGACTTCGCCAGCTTCGAGTTTCTCCAGCCAGTCAAACGCGCTGACGCCGAAGCGCTCGTGGACTTGCTGCCAGCTCAGGCCCGTCCAGTCGCCAAAGTCCACCTCGCGCAAGCCCGCGAGCGTGGTGGCTGGCATTCCCTTCTGCGCGGCCAGCGGCGCGAGCGTCTGCTGCGCGCGTTTCATCGGGCTGACGTAAATGGAGTGGAAGTCCGTGGTCGCGAGGTAGTCCGCCAGCGCCTGGGCCTGCTCGTGGCCGCGCGGCGACAGCTCCATGTCTATCCGCCCGCCGAAGATGCGATGATAGCGGGCTTCGACCTCGCCGTGGCGGAGGAGGAAGAGGCGGGTGGGAGAGATCATGCGAATTTCGAGTGGTGAATTGCGAATGTCGAATCCGTGGCGAGGTAACGATTCGCCATTCGGAATTCGCCGTTCGCCATTGCCTCGCCTTACTTCACCGCCGCTTCCTGCAACGCGAGCAACTCCCGGATGCCGCAGCGGCCCAGCGTCAGCATCGCCGCGAGCTGGTCGTCGCTGAAGGTGCTTTCCTCGCCGGTGCCTTGCAGCTCGATGAACTCGCCCGCGCCGGTCATCACGAGGTTCATGTCCACCTGCGCGGCGGCGTCCTCGGTGTA
>JAYTIO010000280.1:0-8264 GCA_043731805.1 Pedosphaera sp.
GTCCGCGTCCACGCGGGCGCGCTCCCAGTGCTGCTCCATCCCGTCCACCGTGACCCAGTGCGACTGGTTGTAGCGCAGCGTCCACGTCGTGAAGCGCACATGCTCCGGCACGGGGTGCTTGCCCAGCGCGACGATGGCGTCCACGCGGCGGTTGATTTCGACGAGCGAGTCCTTGTGGTAGCTGTGGCCGGTCTTGTCCGGCCCGATGAGGTGCGTGAGCTGCATACCCTCAGCGGCGACGGCCTTGGCCATCATGTCGGCGGCCTGCTTTTGCGAATCGGCCTCGCCGCTGTAGGCGACGGTCGGGAGGTTGAAGAGGTTCAGCGCGTAGTCCGTGCAGTCATACATGTGCCAGAGCTTGCGCTCGAACCACGTCGGCTGGATGACCTCCTTCTGGAACACTTTCAGAAAGTCCTGCGTCTCGCTGAAGCCCGCGCCCGGAGCCGCCGCCGCCCAGACGCCCGGATAATGCGCCGCGAACTGCCAGCAGGCGGCGCCGCCCATCGAGAAGCCGCGCACGACCAGCCGGCGCTCGTCCACGGGGTAATACTTCTTCGCGTGCGCGAGCGCCTCGAAGAGGTCCACCTCGCCCGCGAGCTTGTTCGCGTTGCAGTAGCGGCCGTAGAGGTGGAGCACCAGCGCGCCAGGCGGGACGAACTGCCCCGGCGACTTGTGCCGCCCGTCCACGAAGGAAAGCTCGGACAACTTCTCGCCGCGCCCGTGCGCCCAGAAGTCCAGGCGCATCGGCGGGCAGCCCGGCGCAAAGTTCGGCGGCACGACGAGGCCGTAGGGCTGGATGGAGCCGTCAATCTTCGACTGGTAGGCGCGCACGACGAGGCCGGTCTGCGCGAGCCACGGCGCCTTGCCCTCGCGCAACGCCTGCGCGCGCTCGGTGCCGCGCTTGAGCAAGTCGCGCGCAACCGCAACCTCGTTGGTGGAGTAAAACTCGTCGTGCCGCAGCGCCCAGTCCACGGCCTTGTGGTAAATCTGCGCGTCGGGCAGGAGGTCGAGCAGCGCGGGCTTGGCCTTGAGCGCGGCGCGGAGGGAATCGAGCTCCTTCGCGAGCGCATCGGCCCCGGCCTGAAGCTCCTCGCGGGCGGCGGGGGAGATTTGGACGCCCTCGGGCGGGACGCGGCGAACGGTTTCGGCTTTGTTGTCCGCCGGGCCGTCGGCGCGGGCGGAAATCGTGAGGAGGAGACAAACCGCCAAACCGGCGGCGAAGGAGAATGATTTCTTCATGCGTGTGCGCGGACGATAGCAGCGGCGCGGTGGGCGGAAAGATTTTCTTCGGCAAGGTTTGCGGCTTCCGTCGCCTGCGCGCGTCCGCTAGAAACGCCGCGTGCCGAACGCCGCTTCCGAGTCCCGTCAGCCGTGGTGGTTTGTCGCGGCGGTGCTGCTCCTGTTCTTCGCCCTGCTCGGCACCCGCGCGCTGAACGAACCCGACGAGGGCCGTTACGCGGAGATTGCCCGCGAGATGGTCGAGACGGGCGACTGGCTCGTGCCGCACATCTGGTATGTGCCGCACTTGGACAAGCCGCCGTTCACCTACTGGGCCGTGGCGGCGTCGCTGGCCGTCTTCGGGGTGAACGAATGGGCGGTGCGGCTGCCGCTGGCGCTGGCGGGCCTGAGCGCGGCGTGGGCCACGTTTCTCTTCGTGCGGTCCTTGGCCGGCGCGGCGGCGGCGCGCTGGAGCGTGCTGCTGCTGGGCACGTCCACGCTCTTCTGGGTGATGGCGCGGATGCTGACGACGGACATCTTCCTCACGCAGTTCATCGCGTGGGCGGTTTACTGTTTCTGGCAGAGCTGGCGGAGTCTGGATGGGATGGAGGAGGAGCCAGGAGCCAGGAGCCAGGAGCCAGAGGAAGAGGACCCGGTCGGCGATGCGCGGGCGGCGGCGGCGCGGCGGAGTTTTGGGTGGCAACTCGCGGCGTGGGCGGCCATGGCGGGCGGGTTTTTGGCCAAGGGGCCGATTGCCCTCGTGATTCCACTGGCGGCGTTTGGCGCGCTGCTGTGGTGGCGGCGGGAAGTTCGCCCCGCAGCCCAGGCCGAGGACTTCACCCTGGAGCCGTTCGGGGCGTTCCGGTGGTGGGGGAGCTTCACCGTGAACCCGCGCTTGAGCATCCTGCTGTTCGGGGCGCTCGCGGGCGTGCCGTTGTTTGCGGCACTGGCCTTGCCGTGGTTTCTGATGGTCTGGGAGAGCGTGCCGCACGCGTTCGAGTTCATGGTCAAGGGGCAGGTGGTCGGCCACGCGGTGCAGGCGGCGGCGAAGAACCGGGCGCAGCCGTTTTGGTTTTTCGTGCCCGTGCTGCTCGGCGGGTTTCTGCCGTGGACGCTGCTGCTGGGCTGGCTCTGGCGGCGCGCGCACTGGCGGTCGCTGGACGCGCGGACTCAGGAAGGCTGGCTGGTGTTGAGCGTGTGGGCGGGCTTCACCTTCGTGCTCTTCTCGGTGAACAGCGCGAAGCTCATGCACTACATCCTGCCGCTGTTCCCGGCGCTGGCGGCGCTGGTGGTGCTGCGGTGGCCGGCCTTCGGTTCGGCGGGGTCTGGGGTTAAGGAGCAGCGTGCCGAGTCGGAGACCGGCGCTCCGGCTTGGGTGTGGCGCGCGCTGCCCGTGGCGGCGGTGTTGCCGCTGATGGCGTTCCCGCTGGCGTGCTGGTTCGCCTTCAACGTCCGGGACCAGCTCTGGGTCAAGTTCACGCCGTTCGCCGCGTCGCTGCTGCTGGTGGTGGTCGCGTGGGAGAGCCGCACGTGGTCGGCGGCGCTCTGTGTGCGTTGGGCGGGCGGCTTGGCGGCGGTGGCCCTCCTCGCTGTGGTGGCGCTCACGCCGCTGGTCGAGACGGACCTGCACAGCAACCAGACGCTCAAGCCGTTGGGCCTCGCCTTGCAACGGGAGTTTCAGGACGGCGACCTCGTCGTCATCCGCAATCGCATCCCGCAGGGGCTGCCGTTCTACGCGCACCCGGTCATCAGCGCGGCGCGGCGGCCTTACGTGTCGGGCTTGCCGGAGCATCGGATGCCCTTCGAGTTCCCCGGCAACCGCGCGCGTTTCGGTGACCGCGTGCTGGCGAGCGACCAGGTCTTCAGCAACCTGCTCGCGGGCCAGCAACGTGTGCTGGTGGTGGGATGGAAAGGTTCCTTCGCCAGCGCCCGCCCGCTCGCGCGGGGCAAGCCGCTGCGGTTGCTCGCGCAGGTGGGCGACTGGGAGTTGTTCACGAACCGATGAGGCGAGGAACGCGGAAGTAGGAGCTGGGGATTTTATAAAGAGAGCAGGAAGGCAGGAGGAATTGACCTGCCCCGTCGCCGCTCCTTTCCTGCCCTCCTGCCCTCCTTATAAACCTCCCCGCCCATTCCTCGTCAGAAGTAACGCACGAACGACTTCTTCTTCAGCCGCTCGACGTATTTCTTCTGGAGCCGGGCGCGCTCCTGATTCAGGAGCGTCTTCTCGATCTCGTCGCGCACCTCGGTCAGGGGCCGGAGCTGCGCGGCCTTCACTTCCTCGACCAGCAGGAGGAAGCAGGCGTCCGCCACCTCGATCACGCCGGTGCGCTGGCCGGGCTTGAGCTTGGCCGTCGCCTCGGCGAATTCCTTGCGCAGCACCGACTGGTTGACCCAGCCCAGGTCGCCGCCCTCGCGCTTCTGGGAACCTTCGGAGTAAACCGACGCCATCTCCGCGAACTTAGCGCCGGCCGTCAGCTTGGCCTCCAGCTCGTGGGCCAGCCGGCGCACGGCCTCGGGGTCGCCGCCGTCGCGCTTGCGCAGTTCGATCATCCGCAGATGCACCTGGTCGGGCAGCTTGAAGGCGTCGGGATGTTCCTTGTAGTAGGACTCGATCTTGAAGGGCGAGATGATGACGGCCGAGGAAACGTTCTTGAGGTTCATCTGCTCGACGACGAACTGGTCGCGGATGTCGGTGCGGAACTGCTCGTAGGTCATGTTCTGCGCCTCGAGGGTCTTGATGAGCTTCACGCGGTCGCCGTAGCGCTCGCGGATGCGCTCCTGCACGAAGTCCTCGATGATGCTCTCGGGGAAGCTGTAGCCGGCGTTCTTGAAGTCATCGAGGGTGAGCTGGCGTTCGATGAGCTGAGTCAGGCCGTCCTTGTAAATCTCCATGGCCCGCTCGTTGTATTCCGGGCGGGTGATGTTCCGGTCGCGCTCCAGGGCAATGATGGCCGGCTCGATGAACTGGCGGGCTTCCTTCTCGGTGATGACGGTGTCGTTCACAATGGCGACGATGCCATTGACCATCTGCGGCGCGGCCCCGGTGCGCGGGCTCGCGCCGGCCAGCAGCAGCGCGAGGAGGAACAAACGTTTCATAACCATGGCGCGGGAGGATAGGCGGCAAGCGGGACAGGTCAAGAGCGGCGGCCTCCCGCCACCGGGCTGCGCCGGCCGCCCCGGCGGGCGAAATTTTTGCGTGCGTTTTAGAGGTCGGCACGAATAATCCGCGGCGATGACAATCTGGCTGCTGGCTTTGCTTTTGTTCGGGATCGTCGGCGCGTTGGGCCGGCAGATCGGTGGGATCCGCATGGGGGTTTCCCTCCTCGGTGCGCTCGTCGCGCTGTTTGCCGCAGGGCCGCTCGCGCCGGTCGTGCGCATGGCGCTAGAGGCCGCTGGGTTCAACAACCCGGTCACCACTTGGTCCTTGGGTGCCCCGCTGGCCTTCTTGGCCATCCTCATGGTGTTCAACAGCAGCGCCGTGGGCGTGTATCTCAAGGTCAGCGGCTACTACAAGCACCGCGCCACCGACGATGTGCGGATGCGCTGGGAGCGGATCGACGCGGGGACAGGCCTGGCCACCGGGTTGCTCGCGGCGGTGGTGTATCTGATCGCGGCCAGCGCGTATGTCTATCACGTCGGTTACTACACCCGGCAGGTCGAGTCGCCGACGGATAATCCGATCTGGCTCAAGCTGGTGAACAAGCTGCGTGATGACTTGATCAGCACGAAGTTTGACCGCGTGGCGGCGGGCGTGGCGCAGGCCTCCCCGGCCTTCTTCCAGACGGCGGACGTGATCGGGCTGCTCTACCACAACCCGGAGCTGCAGGCGCGGCTGCCGGAGTATCCGTTGTTCATGTCGCTGGCGGAGCACGGCGACTTTCAAAGCGCCTTCACCAACGACGCGGTGCGGGCAGTCCTGACCACGAAGACCAACATCGCCTTCGCCCTCAAGGAGCCCGTGCTCCAGCCCATGATGGTCCATGTGGAGACCCAGCGGGTGCTCAAGCAACTCGACTACGCTGACTTCCTGAAATTCCTCCAGACCGGCGAGTCCGAGCAATTCGCGAAGGAGCCGCTGATCGGCAAATGGCGGGCGGACCTCAACGGCACGCTCAAGCAATATGTCCAAGGCAACGCCAAGGCCACCCCCAACGAACTGGGCCGGCTGCGGCCCATCCTGCGGTTCTTCTTCTCCGACTACACGATCACGATCACGCCGGACGAGAAGGTGTATGTGAAGGGCCGTCGAGACCCAGTCGCCTTCGCCGCACTGTTGAACCCGCAATACCGGCCCGTGAACTTGCCCACCAACGCGCCGACCAAGACCTTGTTCCAAGGCAGTTGGAAGAAGGACGGGGACAAATACCAGTTCGCCCTCCAGACTCCACAGGGCGAGAAGACGGCGGACGCGAAACTCCTCGAGGGCGGCAAGCTGGCCACGGCCATCGGCCCGAACGCGCTGGTGTTCAGCCGCACGGAGTGACGCGGCTACTTCTTGAACTCCACGGGCTGAACCTGGAGCGAGGGCGGGTTGAACAGGCCCGGCGGCGCGGAGTTGGAGGCGACCAGCGTGTTCGTCGAGTTGGCATCCAGCGGGACAGGCGCGGTCACGACCTGAGGTCCGCCCGGTGATCCAGCCTGCTTCGCCCCCCAAACCCCGCCCAGCACCAAGGTCGCCGCCACGACCGCGTAGCTCGTCGCCAGCGCGGGCGACCACTCCCACGCGGCCAGCCAGCGCCGCCACGCCGGCTGCGGGTGCGCCGCTGCGTGCGCGATGCGGGCGCGGACCTCGCCGGGGAGGCGATCGAAATAGCCCGGCGGCGGCTCTTCGTGGCGCTTGAGTGCGAGGAGTTGCTGGAGGGACTTAAACTCGTTCGGTTCGTGCGGGGCCGGGGCCATAGGTCACTTCAGGTAGTCGGACAGGATGCCTTGCAACTGCTGCCGGGCGTAGAACAACCGCGTCCGCACGGTTGCCGTGTTGCAGCCCAGAATTTTCGCGATCTCATCATGCGGCAAACCCTGGATGTCGTGCAACGCCACCACGGTTCTGTGGTTTTCGGACAGGCGCTGCATCGCCGCGTTCAATTTTTCCTTCAACTCCTCCAGCGCCGCCGCCCGTCGCGGGGTCCGGTCGGTCACGAGGGCCATGAGTTCGGGATGGTGCTCGGCCTCCACGTCGAGGTCGTTCAGGCTCAGGGAATACTTGCCCGCGCGGACGCGCAGGCTCTTGAGGTGGTTGAGCGTGCGGTTGACGGCGATGCGGTAGAGCCAGGTGAAGAAGCTGGAGTCGCCCTTGAAGGATTTGAGCGCCTGCCACCCCTTGACGAACGCCTCCTGCGTCAGGTCGTTGGCGTCCTCATGGTTCGAGGTCATGTGGTAGGTGACCCCGTAAATCTGCCGCTGGTAGCGCCGCACCAGCTCGTCGTAAGCGTCCGCGTCGCCACCCTGGGCACGGCGGACCAGCGTCAGGTCGTCGGGCTGCGGGGATGCTTCCGTCGGGGGCGGCTGCGATGGGGAAACTTCAGCCATGCCGACTCAGCCCCCCAGCGCCACCGTCTGGCGCCCGAGGAACTCGCTCAACATCGCCAGCGCCGCGCGGCCCTCCGTCTCCGGCAGGATGGCGAGGGCTTTGTTCGCGGTGGCAAGATACTGGAAGATGACGCGGCGGGATTCCTTGAGCGCATCGTGCTGGCGCAGGAGGACGAGCACCCGCTCCAAATGGTGCGGTCGCCAAGCTTGCACCAGTTCCCGCAGCCGGGCCTTGTCCTCCGCGCTCGCGCGCTCCAGCACCACGAGGATGGGCAGCGTGAGCTTGCCGCTGGCGAGGTCAGTGCCCAGGGACTTGCCCACGCTCGCCTCCGAGCCGAACACGTCCACGCAGTCGTCGTAAACCTGATACGCCGTGCCCAGCGCCATGCCGTAATCCCGCAGCGCCGTGCGCTCCGCCTCCGCCGCGCCCGAGAGCAGCGCGCCCAGCTCGCACGACAGCGCGAAGAGCTCGGCGGTCTTCATCGCCAGCACCTTGAAATACTCCGCGCGGCTCACCTCGAAGTTCAGCCGCCGATGTGTCTGGAGAATCTCGCCGGAACAAACCGTGTTCGTCGCCGAGGCCACCGCGCGGCAGATCACCGGCGTGGGGAAACTCGCCGCCAGCCGGAGCGAATGCGCGAAGAGACAATCGCCCACCAGCACGGAAATCTCATTGCCCCAGTTCGCCGCCAGCGTGGGCCGGCGGCGGCGGATCTCCGCCGAGTCCATCACGTCGTCATGCACGAGCGTGGCCAGATGCACCATCTCGATGACGACTGCGACGGTGACGTGGTCGTCCGTCGTGCGCCCGGCGGCGTTGGCGGCGAACGCCACGAGCGCGGGGCGGAGCTGCTTGCCCTGGTTCGTGAGCGCGTAGCGGGCGTAAGCAGAGATCTCAGGATCGAAGGCCCCCACCTGTTCCTCCAGCCGCCGCGAGACCGCGTCCAGAAAAGGCTGCACCGGCTCCACGATCCGTTTCCACACGAGGCGGGAATCTTCGGGAACCGAACCAAGGGGCGGAGCAGTCGCCGTGTTGTTGCCGGCTGCGAGCATTGTGGGCCGAAGCTAAGTTGGCCCCCCGGGCAAGTCAAAGCTTATGGCCGGAGCGAGCCCTGCCTTCCCTTGCTTTGCCCACCGCCGCGACTAGACTTCGCCCCAGTGAAAGTGCCGTCCGAAGTGCCCGTGATGATTCTGCCGGAGACCACGTTGTTTCCGCAGATGACGCTGCCCCTGCGCATCTTCGAGCCGCGCTACCGGCAGATGCTCGCGGACGTGCTGGAAGGCGGGCGGATGTTCGCCATCGCGCTGCGCAACCCCAAGCTCAAGCGCGAAACCCCCATGTCCATCGGCGGCCTGGGCCTCGTGAGCACCGCCGTGCGCCAGCCCGACGGCACCAGCCTGCTCACCCTGCTCGGCTTGGCGCGCGTCGAGTTCCTCGGCCCGGTGCAGACCAAGCCCTACCGCGTCGAAGCCATCCGCGCCCTGGCCGCGCCCCCGGCGGACGCGCCCCAGACCGA
>JAYTIO010000281.1:0-5645 GCA_043731805.1 Pedosphaera sp.
GAAGTCGGCAAGCCGCTCCGCCGCAAGCTCCCGGACACCCGCGCTTCCTACACGCACAAGTTCGATGTCGCCGGCCACGAGGGCTACCTCACCGTCGGCATCTTCCCGGATGGCACGCCCGGCGAGCTCTTCATCACCATGTCGAAGGAAGGCTCGACCATCGGCGGCCTCATGGACAGCGTCGCGGCGCTCACCAGCATGTCGCTGCAATACGGGGTGCCCATGGAAGCGCTCGTCCGCAAGTTCGCCCACCAGCGCTTCGAGCCGAGCGGCTTCACCAAGAACCCGGAGATCGGCCGCGCCAGCAGCATCATTGACTACGTCTTCCGCTGGCTCGCCTTCCAGTTCATCGTCGGCTACCGCGAGGCGAACGCGCGGGACGGCCAGCCCAACCTCCCGTTGCCCGGCCTCACCGAGATCGAGCGCCAGAGCGTGAACCGCTCCGTCCCCGAGTTGCCGCTCTCCGACGACACCGACATCCTCGTGAAGAGCGAGGTCATGAAAGCCGCCGCCGGCAATGGCCACGCCGAGCATAAGATTCAGAGCCTCAGCGACGCGCACCGGCACTTCATGCACGACGCGCCGCCTTGCCCCAAGTGCGGCCACATCTCCGTGCGCAACGGCGCGTGCTTCAAGTGCCTGAACTGCGGCGAGAGCCTCGGCTGCTCGTAAACCGGATACCTTTCAGCCACGCGGCCGGGGAGCAATCCCCGGCCTTTTTGTTTCTCCTTCCCGAGCCGCCGGCCTATCCTGCCCGTCATGCATCACCCGCAGCACAACGGCTTCGTGAAGGAAGACCCCTGGCGCATCCTCCGCATCATGGCCGAGTTCGTGGACTCCTTCGAGACGCTCTCGCACCTAGGCCCCGCCGTGACCGTCTTCGGCTCCGCGCGCACGAAGCCCACCGACCCTTACTACAAGGCCGCCGTGGCCATCTCGCGCGGCCTGGCGAAGCACCACCTCGCCGTCATCACCGGCGGCGGCCCCGGCATCATGGAGGCGGCGAACAAAGGCGCGGCGGAGGCGAAGGGCAAGTCCGTGGGCCTGAACATCGAGCTGCCGTTCGAGCAGACAGGGAACCGCTACGCGAACGTCCCCGTCAACTTCCACTACTTTTTCTCGCGCAAAGTCTGCTTCGTGAAATACAGCATGGGCTTCGTCTTCATGCCCGGCGGCTTCGGCACGCTCGACGAGTTCTTCGAGGTCGTCACGCTCGTGCAGACCGAGCGCATCTCGCGTTTCCCGCTCATCTGCTTTGGCAAGGCCTACTGGGGCGGCCTGCTCAAATGGGCCAAGACCTCGCTCGACCAGGCCGGCTACATCAGCCCCGGCGACCTCGACCTCATCACCCTCACCGACGACCCCGACGAAGTGGTCAAGCTCATCCTCGACTACAAGCGCCGCATCGGCCCGCCGGAGTCCGTGCCCCAAGGGTTCGCCTGAAACACAGTTCCAAGTTCAAGGTTCAAGGTTCAAAGTCCGCGCGCGTTCGGCCACCAACGTGCCGCCGCAACCTTGAACTTTGAACCTTAAACTTTGAACTCCCCCGACCTCACCCGCCTCCCCAACGGCCTGACCCTCGCCACCGCCGCCATGCCGCACATGGCCAGCGTCAGCCTGGGCGTCTGGGTGGGCGTCGGCTCGCGCTACGAAACGGCGGCGCAGAACGGGGCGTCGCACTTCATCGAGCACTTGCTCTTCAAAGGCACGCGCCACCGCACCGCCCGGCAAATCTCCGAGGAGGTCGAGGGTCTCGGCGGCTACCTCAACGCCTACACCTGCGAGGACCACACCTGCTTCCACGCGAAGGCCCGCGCCGACCGCTACCCCGCCCTGCTGGACGTGCTGATGGATATGTTCCTCGACTCGCGCTTTGCCCCGGCGGACATCGCCAAGGAGCGCGCCGTCATCAAGGAGGAGCGCGCCAGCTACCGCGACCAGCCGCAGCACATCGTGCAGGAGCTGCTCAACGAAACCCTCTGGCCCGGTCACCCGCTGGGCCGCGCCATCGAAGGCACGCCGCGTTCGCTCGACGGCCTGAACCGCGTGCGGTTGCGGGAGTTCTTCCAGGCCAACTACGTCGCGGCGAACACCTTCATCGTCGTGGCGGGGAACATCACCCACGCGGAAGTGGTGAAGGCCGTCGCCCCCTACGCGAAACACTTCCCCACCGGCCCGCGTGCCGAGTGCGAACCGGTGCCTAGTGGGGCAACCGGCACGGTTGCCAGACCTCGGGCAGGCGGGACGCCGGCCCCACTATCCCCGCCGCGCGTCCGCCTCCACACAAAGGCCACCGAGCAGACCCAGCTCGCGCTCGGCATCCGCGCCGTGTCCCGGCACGACGAGCGGCGCTTTGCCCTGCGCGTGCTCAACGCGTTGCTCGGCGAGTGCATGAGCTCGCGCCTCTTCCAGAGCCTGCGCGAGGAGCGCGGCATCGCCTACGATGTCAGCAGCGCCGTGAGCTTCTTCAGCGACTGCGGCGACCTGTCCATCTACGCCGGCGTGGAGGAGGACAAGCTGGAGAAGGTGTTGCGCCTCATCGCCGCCGAGCTGCGCCGGCTCACCGTGAAGGTCCCTTCTCTCGGCGAAGTCCGCCGCGCGCGCGACTACCTCATCGGCCAATTCGACCTCGCCCTCGAAGGCACCGAGCCGCACATGACCTGGCTGGGCGAACAGCTCCTCGGCCACGGCCAGCTCATCCCCGCCGCGCTCACCCGCGAACGCATCGGTGCCGTCACCCCCACGCAAATCCGCGCCGTGGCCCGCGACCTCTTCCGCCCCGAACGCCTGAACCTCGCGCTGGTCAGCCCGCTGAAGCGCGCCGCGCATCTGGGGCCACTGCTGAATGTGGGTTGACGCCCCGCCGCAAAGACGCGAAGGAAAAGGCCGTTGCGCATGAAGCCCCCGCTGCTTGTCGAAGTGGAAACCAGCTCCTCCCCCGAGGCGCTGGCGGTTTCGTTGGCGGGCGAGCCGGGCGTGGTCCTGCTCCGCAGCGCCGGCCACGATTCGCCGCACGCGCGCTACTCGCTAGTCGCCGCGCAGCCCTTCCTCACCTTCCGCTCCTACGACACCCGCTGCGAACTCCGAACCCAGAACTCCGAACCCAGAACCCAATTCGGCAACCCCTGGCGCGTGATGGACGAGCTCATGGCGCGCTACGAGTTGCTCGACGAGGTGGACCTGCCGTTCCCGCTCGGGGGCTGCTTCGGCTACTGGGGTTACGACCTGAAGCACTTCGTCGAGCCCAAGCTCCCGCGGCGCGCGGTGAACGACCTCGAACTGCCCGACTGCCACGTCGGCTTTCACGACAGCCTCGTCGTCTTCGACCACCGCCTCGGCAAGACGTGGATCGTCTCCACCGGCCTCGACGTGGATGGCTCGCGCAGCGAAGCGCGGGCAAAGGAGCGGGCGGACTGGTGGCGCGCGCAACTCGTGCGGCAGGATGAGTCAGCGGCGAGTGAAGTATTCAGTAATCAGTGTTCAGTAATCAGTGTTCAGTCGAACTGCACGCGGGAGGAGTTCGTCGCCCGGGTGGCGCAGGCGCAGCGTTACATCCGGGCGGGGGACATTTACCAGGTGAACCTGGCGCAACGACTCAGCGCGCCGACGCAGTTCAGCGGCTGGGAATTGTTCGAGCGGCTGCTGGATGTTTCGCCTGCCCCGTTCGCAGCCTTCCTCGACTGCGGCGAGTTCCAAGTCGCCTCCTCCTCGCCGGAACTTTTCCTTCGCCTCAGCGGCCCGCACATCACCACGCGCCCCATCAAGGGCACGCGCCCGCGCTCTGCCGACCCGACGCGCGACGCCCAGCTCACTTACGAACTCCAGACCAGCGCGAAGGAAATGTCCGAGCTGGTGATGATCACCGACCTGCTCCGCAACGATCTGGGCCGCGTCTGCGAATACGGCTCGGTGCAAGTGCCGGAGCTGGTGCGGCTGGAGCGCTACCCGCAGGTGCAGCACCTCGTCAGCACCGTGGAAGGCCGGCTGCGCGCGGACGTGACACACTTCGCCGCGTTCGCCTCGTGCTTCCCCGGCGGCAGCATCACGGGCGCGCCGAAGTTCCGGGCGATGGAGATCATTGACGAGCTGGAGCCGGTGACGCGCGGGCCTTACTGCGGCTGTCACGGCTACCTCGGCTTCAACCGCGAGAGCCAGTTGAGCATCACCATCCGCACGGCGGTGCGGCAGGCGGACCGCACCCACTTCCACGTCGGCGCGGGCATCGTGGCGGACTCCGTGCCGGCGGCGGAATACGACGAGACGCTGGCCAAGGCGCGCGGCTTCCTCGCGGCACTGTGCTGTCCCATTAGACAGGACCACGCGCTGGCCCTCAGCCAAGCCAGCCACTAAGACTCCGGGGCGCATCTATTCAGCGGGGCGGGGAGCGCGGCCCATGGGCCACCTTCAGCCACGGGGTGAAGCTGCGCCCACCAAAACTCAGGAAGGGAGTCTGCGGTTGTAAAGCTGGTGAAAGCAGCGAAACTGGGGCTCAACCTTAAACAGGAATTCATATGGCCAAAGGCAACAACAGTCAGAAAAAAGAAACCAAGAAACCGAAGAAGGAGAAGCCCAAGGCGGCGCCCCCGGTCTCCCGGCGGGTAGTCTGACGGGCCAGCTCCCGACCGAACGGACAGCGCGGGGCACCGTTGCGTCCGCGCCCGACCCGCTGCTCTGCGTTCATCCCGGGCACTGCTGCGCACTTCCCCGAAGCGGTCGCGCCCGAGGCTTACTTCGCGCGCCGGAAGTGCTTATCCGCGAACTTGAGGTATTGCTCCCAGTCGTAGGCCGTCACGTCGTGCTTGCCGGTGCGCACATGGTAGCCGATGAACTCGCCGACGGGCTGATCCACCGCCGGCCAGTCGGTGACGCCCGTGCCTTGCTTGCCGAACAGCGCATACACCGGCTCGGCCAGCTTGCCGGCGAGAAACTCTCCCTTCGGGTCCGCCCACTTGTCCTCCTCGGCGCTGGCGATGTAGAGCGGGCGCGGCGCGGCGAGCGCGGCCAGTTCGTGCATGTCCACGGGAAGGTTTTCGGCGTGGTCGGTGTATTGCTTGTAGTTGCCGCAGAACCAGTGTGGAAAATTCTTATTCAGCACGGCGATGGTCTCGCCGAAGTCGCGCCGCGAAATGGCCGCCCCGCCCTCGCCGGAGTTGTTCGAGATGACCATGGCGAACCGCTCGTCCGCCGCGCCGGCCCACAACGAAGTCTTGCCCAGCCGTGAGTGCCCGATGACCGCGACCTGCTTCGCGTCAACCGCCTTGTCCTGCTCCAAGTAATCCAGCCCGCGGCTCAGGCCCCACGCCCACGCGCCAATCGCGCCCCACGCATCCGGCGCGAACTGCGTGTTGGCCCCGTCCTTCGCCAGCGCGGCGCGCAGGCCGTCCTTCCAGCCCTCCGCGTGGTCCGCCTCCACGTCGCCGTAGTAGTAGGTCGCCAGCGCGTAACCCTTTGCGATGATCATCTCCACCTGCCAGCGGCTCGCCTCAGAGCCACGCGAAGCGTCGGTGGCGTGGTTGTCCACGACGCTCTTTTTGTCCGGCGTGTTGCGCATCCAACGCGGGTTCAGCGTGATGCCCGGGTCCGCGTGGACGGCGTGGTTGCCGTTGAAGTTGCAGCCGAGGAAGGCCGGCACCGGCCCCTTCACG
>JAYTIO010000282.1:0-2047 GCA_043731805.1 Pedosphaera sp.
GCCGGCCCGGACGGCCAGCGTGCCGAGGCCGCCGTCATCGCCTTCCCCGGCATGGGCGGGACGGACCTGCAGTTCGTGAATCTCTGGCGCGACCAGCTCGGCCTCAAGCCCCTCGTCGAGGACGAGTTGGCCAAGCTCGTCCAGCCCGCCACCATCGGGGGTGCGGACGGCAAGGTCTTCGACCTCACTGGCGCGGCCAAGGCCGCCGGGGAACCCGCTGCCGAGCGCATCATCGTCGCGTTGCAGAAGCAGGACGGCGTCTCGTGGTTCATCAAGTTGACCGGCCACGCCGCGCTCGTGGAGGCGCAGAAGCTCGCGTTTCTCGGCTTCCTCAAGACGCTCAAGTTTCACGCCGGCGCGGACGAAGGCGAGCCATCCACCGCCGCCCCGCGCCCCGCTGCCCTCGCTCCAAGCAGCAACGCCAGCCAGCCCACCTGGACTTCTCCCGCACACTGGAAGGCGCAAGCCCCCGGCGCGATGCAGGCGGCGAAGTTCAGCATCGGCGAGGGCAAGGCGAAGGCGGAAGTCACCGCCGTCTTCCTCGGCGGCATGGGTGGCGGCTTGAAGCCGAACCTCGACCGCTGGCGCGGCCAGCTCTCGCTCGCGCCCGCCGCCGAGGGCGAAGTCGAGCAGCAAGCCCCGGCCTTCCCTCCGCTCGGCCCCGGCGCGCGCATTGTCGAACTCACCGGCACCACCGGTCAGGACGGCGACCCCGCCGGTATGATCGTGCTGCTCGTGCCCGCCGGCAACGGCACGTGGTTCTACAAGCTGATGGGCGACAAGAACGTCGTCGCCAAGGAAAAGGACGCGTTGGTTGCCTTCGTCAAATCCGCCAAGCCGTGAACGAAATTGCGAATTGTGAATTGCGAATTGCGAATGGGTGCTCCCCATCCGCGACGCGCGTCCGCTCCGCCCCATTCTCCATTCGCAATTCTCCATTCGCAATTTCATGTCTCGCGTAATCAAATTCCTCTCCTCCCTCAAGCTCACCGTCGTGCTGCTGGCGCTGGGCCTCGTGCTGGTCTTCGTCGGCACGCTGGCGCAGGTCCACGAGGGCCTCTACAACGCCCAGACCCGCTTCTTCAAAAGCTGGATTGTCATCGGCGCGACCCTCTTCGGCACCAAGCTGCCGTGGCTCATTCTCCCCGGCGGCTACACCCTCGGCAGCGCGCTGCTGGTGAGCCTCACCACCGCGCACTTCACGCGCTTCCACTGGACATGGCGGCGTTCCGGCATTTTCATGACGCACCTCGGTGTCATCCTCCTGCTCCTCGGCCAGCTCGGCACCGACATGCTTTCCACCGAGAGCTCCATGCGCATCGAGGAAGGCGAGACGCGCAACTACTCTGAGGACTTCCACGTCAACGAACTCGCCTTCGTCAACCAGTCGCTCGCCGATGACTACGAAGTCGTCGCCATCCCGGAATCCCATCTCGCCGCGAAGGGGGAAATCCACCACCCGAGCCTCCCCTTCACCGTGAAAATCCGCGAGCACTGGCCCAACGCCGTGCTCATGAACATCCCGCCCGTCGGCTCCGTGCCCGTGCCCGCCACCGACGGCGTCTTCACCAACCACGGCGTCGCCGCCGTCATCGCCGAGAACGCCAATCGCGAGACCCGCGCCGCCGTCTGGTTCGAGGTGCTCGGGTCCAACGGCGTCACCGCGACGCTGTTGGTGGGCGCGCCGCTGCGGGGCGAGCCGGAGACCGAGCGCGCCACCTTCACCCACGCTGGTCACACTTACTCCGCCAGCCTGCTCTTTGCTCCCGCGATGGGCGGGAACATGCTCGCCATCGCCGACACGGCGGCCCGTGCCACCCGGCCCGCGATGATTCCCGAGGCGGACTTGAAAGGCGAAGTCACCCGCGAGGAACTCCCCTTCAAACTCCGCGTCCGCCAATTCTGGCCGCGCGCCGAGCTGCATGAACAACTTCCCGCCAATGCCGTCCTGCGCCCCGCCACCCACGGCAAGATGAGCAAAGCCGCCGTGGTCCCGCAGCCGCTCGTCACCGACATGAGCGGTCGCAACCTGCCCGCCGCCGTGGTG
>JAYTIO010000283.1:0-2841 GCA_043731805.1 Pedosphaera sp.
TCCCTCCCCTCCTAAACCATGTCTCTCTGGGCCGTCCGCATCGCCTTCCTGTTCCTCTGCACGCTCGGCGGCTTCGCCGTCAGCCAGGTGCGGCCCGAGTGGCTGGAGGCGGGCCGGTTCTGGACCCTCATTGGCCTTGGCTTCGGCGGCATCCTCATCGGCATTGACGAGATGTTGGAGGGCTTTTCGCTCCGCGCGTTCTCGGCGGCCACGTTCGGCCTGCTGCTCGGCGCGGTGGTGGCGTGGATGTTCGACAACTCCGGCATCTTCCTCTGGGTGGACAAGGAGGACGAAGTCACCCGCAGCCTGGTGCGCATGGCGCTGTTCATCGGCTTCGGCTACATCGGCATGATCATGGCGATGCGCAGCAACAAGGAGGACTTCTCACTCATCATCCCCTACGTGCGCTTCACCCGCGAGAACAAGCCGGACAACCTCCTACTGCTCGACACCAGCGTCATCATTGATGGCCGCATCGCGGACCTCATTGAAGCACGCTTCCTGGAGGGCATTGTCGTCGTGCCGAGCTTCGTCCTGAAGGAGCTTCAGCTCATCGCCGACTCCGCCGACCCGCTCCGCCGTGCGCGGGGCCGACGCGGACTCGATATGCTCGCCCGCCTCCAGCGCAACCAGGCCAACCAAGTGAAAATCCACGACGCCGAAGTGCCTGAGGAAGCCGAAACCGACGCCAAGCTCATCCGCCTCGCCAAGTCCCTCCACGCCTGCCTCTACACCAACGACCACAACCTCGGCAAAGTCGCCGAGCTCCAGTCCGTCAAACACGTCAACCTTAACGAACTCGCCGCCGCGTTGAAGCCAGTGATTTTGCCGGGCGAAATCTTCTCGTTGAAAATCGTCCGCGAAGGCAAGGACCGGGGCCAGGGCGTCGGCTACCTCAGCGATGGCACGCTCATCGTGGTCAACAACGCGCAGCGCTTCATCGGCCAGCAAATCGAAGTGCAGGTCATCAGCCTGCTCCAGAGCGGCACCGGCACGATTGCCTTCGCCGACCCGAAGACCACCCCGGCCACGCCCGGCCCCTGACGCCATGCAACTCGTCACGGTCTTCACCGCCTTCAACCCCGTCGAAGCCCAGCTCGTCCGCTCGCGCCTCGAAGCCGCCGGCCTCATGGTCTTCGTCGCCGGCGAACTCGCGGCCCTGAGCATTGAGGGCTACGCCCTCGGCGTTGGCGGCATCCGCGTGCAGGTGCCGGACGTGGACGCAGCGGCGGCGCTGGAACTGGTGCGGGATGACGGCAGTGGCGCGGGTCCGGCAGAGCAGGATTAAGATTACGAACTGACCGGCCCACGCGAGCCGCTTGCTCTTAATCCTAATCCTAATCTTAATCCTCCCCGCGTGAACGACCGTCACCGACAAGCTCTCCCCCAACTCCGCCGCGCCCTCGCCGCCGACGAACTTTGCGTGGATGACGCCACGCGCCAAGCCCACGCCGGCGACAAGTGGTTCGCCGCCCATCTGCCGGACCTCGTCGCCCTGCCGAAGACTGCCGAGGCCGTCGCCGCCGTCCTGCGCATCGCCCACGAGCACCGCGTCCCCGTCACCCCGCGCGGCGCGGGCTACGGCTACGTCGGTGGCTGCGTGCCGGTCCGGGGCGGCATCGCCCTCTCCGTTGCGCGGATGAACCGCATCCAGGAAATCAACCCGCGCGATTTCGTCGCCGTCGTCCAGCCCGGCGTCATCACCGCGAAGCTGCAAGCCGCCGTCGAGAAGCGCGGCCTCTACTACCCGCCCGACCCCGCCAGCCGCGCCGACTGCTCCCTCGGCGGCAACATCGCCACCAACGCCGGCGGCCCCCGCTGCCTCAAATACGGCGTCACCCGCGACTACGTCCTCGGCCTGCAAGTCGCCCTCGCCGATGGCCGCCTCGTCCGGCTAGGCAGCCGTTGTCACAAGAACAAAACCGGCTTCGACCTCCACCGCGTATTCGTCGGCTCCGAGGGGTTGCTCGGCGTCGTCACCGAGGCCACGCTCAAGCTCCTCCCGCTCCCGCCCTACCGCGCGTTGCTCGGCATCGGCTTCGACACCACGCGCGGCGCGGCGCGTTCGCTCGCCGCCATCTTCAAGGCCGGCTTCCTCCCCTGCGCCTTGGAAATCGCCGACGAGTTCACCCTCGCCGCCGCCTACAAGCGCACGAAGAGCGAGCAACTCGCCGGCTGCCGCGCCATGCTCTTCGTGGAACTGGACGGCCAAGAGCGCTCCGTCCGCGCCGAGCTGGCCGACGTGGAGCAACTCCTCGCCGCGCAACAACCCGTCTTCGTCAACCGCGCCTTCGGCCCCGCCGCCGTCGAGTCCCTCTGGGGCCTGCGCCGCGAGTTCAGCTACAGCCTGCGCGACACCGGCCTGACCAAGCTCAACGAAGACATCGTCGTCCCGCGTGGACGGCTGGAGGAGTTATTTCGCTTCGCCGCGCGGCTGCAAAAGAAGCACGGCCTGCCCGTCGCCTGCTTCGGCCACGCCGGCGACGGCAACATCCACGTCAACGTCATGGTGGACTACACCCAGCCCGACAGCCGCCCGCGCGCCGACGCCGCGCTCGACGAACTCTTCCGGCAAATCCTCGCCTGGGGCGGCGTCATCACCGGCGAGCACGGCATCGGCCTCGCAAAGAAACCCTGGTGGCCCCTCGCCGCCAACGAAGACGTGCGCGCCCTCCATCGCGCCTTGAAGCGCGCCCTCGACCCCCGTGGCATCCTGAACCCCGGCAAGTTCGTGTGAGCAGTCAGCCGCCCCAGCCCGCACCCCACGCACTTGGTCAGCAAGCTTGGGGACACAAAGATTTCATCTTCCTGCCCCCAGCTTGCTGAGAGATGCGGCGCTGA
>JAYTIO010000284.1:0-4920 GCA_043731805.1 Pedosphaera sp.
CAAGTCGCGCAAGTCGGAGACCTCGTCCGCGAGGCGATGGCGCGGCGAAAGGCCAAAGTCCAGAATCCGAGCGGGTCCAAAGTCCAAAGTCCAAAGTCCAAAGTCGCCAAGGCCCTCGCCGACTTGGAAAAAGCCAAGCCCGCCGCTCACGACGCCGACGAATCCCTCCGTGGCAAAGACGCGTTCGGCAAAACCAAGACCGTCCTGACGCCGGGATCTCAACTCTCAACTCTCAACTCTCAACCCGTCTTCAACGTCACGGCGCGACCAGTTTACATCCCCGACTTCGAGACGCCGCGCTTCCGCCTCACCCCGAAGCATTTCGCCTACGTGAAGATTGCCGAGGGCTGTAACCACCCGTGCAGCTTCTGCATCATCCCCCGGATGCGCGGCAGCCACCGCAGCCGAACGCAGGCCGACATCGTCGCGGAAGCCAAGGCGCTGATTAAAGACGGCGTGAAGGAGTTGAACCTCATCTCCCAAGACTCGACCTACTACGGCCTCGACCTGCGCGCCAACCACACGCGCGCCATCTCTTCACCGGAGAAGTTCCGCGCCGCCGCCAGCTCCCTCCCCGCCGATGCCACGACCCTTTGCTCGCTCCTGCGCGAACTGAACGCGCTCAAGGGCGACTTCTGGATCCGCCTGCTATACACGCACCCCGCGCACTGGACCGACGAGCTCATCCAAACCATCTCCGAGTGCCCCAAGGTCGCGCGCTACGTGGACATGCCGCTCCAGCACATCCACGACGACATGCTCGCCCGGATGCGCCGCGAGACCAGCGGTCAATACATCCGCGACCTCATCGCCCGCATCCGCGCCGGCGTGCCCGGCATCGCGCTGCGCACCACCTTTATCGTCGGCTTCCCTGGCGAGACGGCGGCGGCCTTTGACACGCTGCTCGACTTCATCCGCGAGACGAAGTTCGAGCGCCTCGGCATCTTCGCCTACTCGCAGGAGGACGGCACCATCGCCGGCAAGATGACCAGCCAACTCACCGACAAGGTGAAGCAGCGCCGTCGTGAACAGGCGATGGCCGCGCAGCACGAAGTTGCCCGCGCCGGCTCGGAAAGCTTCGTGGGCCGCACGCTCAAGGTGCTGGTGGAAGGCAGCGCGAAGGAACAGCAACTCCAGCAAGCCAAAGTCCTCTCGTGGGAACACGGCCTCCTCCGCGAAGACTCAACCCAGAACCCGAAACTCCAAACTCGGAACTACTTGGTCGCCCGTGGCGAGGCAGACGCACCGGACATTGACGGCCGCGTGTATGTGCGCGGGAAGCTGCCGCTCGGCGGCTTCGCCCGTGTGAAAGTCGTCGGCCACACGGACTACGACTTGATTGCGGAGCCGGTTTGAGGACACTGCGAACGCTGCGTGAACCTCCCCAACCAACTCACCGTCGCGCGCTTCGTCCTCACGGGCTTGTTCCTCGTGGCGATGTTCTCGCGCTCGCCGGTGAACGACACCATCGCGCTCGTGCTCTTCAGCATCGCAGGCCTGACGGACTACTTCGACGGGAAGATTGCCCGCGAGCGCAAGCTCATCACCAGTTTCGGCATCCTGATGGATCCGCTGGCGGACAAGATCCTCACCTGCTCCGCCTTCATCGCGCTGGTGGAACGCGCCAAGTTCAATCCTGACACCGGCGCGTTGCCGGCGGTCAGCGTCGAGGCGTGGATGGCCGTCCTCATCGTGGCGCGCGAGCTGGCCATCACCGGGCTGCGGCTGCTCGCGGCGTCCAAGGGCGTCACCATGGCCGCCGAGCGCTACGGCAAGCACAAGACCATCTCGCAAATCGTCGCCATCATCACGCTGTTGGTGCTGGACGCGCACGTCGAGTGGTGGCCGTGGCTGCGGGACTTGTTCGGGCTGCTGCTGCCGTGGCTTGGTCACCTCTCGCTCTGCGTGACGCTGGTGCTCACGTTCACCTCCGGAGCTATCTACCTTTGGAAGAACCGGCAGATTTACTTGGAGGATATGTGAGCGGTCTCGACCCTGCCGTCTGGGTGGCCCAAGGATTCGGCTCCGGCCGCCTCAAGCCCGCCCCGGGCACTTGGGGCTCGGTCGTCGGCCTCGCGTGGTTCGCGGCGCTGGTCGCGACGGGTTGGCACTGGGCCTTCTTCGGCGGCATTCTTTTTAGCATCCCGCTCTGCGTCTGGATTTGCGGCCGAGCGGAAAAGGCCCTCGGCGAGAAAGACCCCGGCTCCGTCGTGCTGGATGAAATTATCGCCGTGCCGCTGTGCTTCAGCGCGTGGGTGTTGAGCCCGGTCCACAGCCCGGGACAAATGCCCGAGATCGGCTACTTCTTCAGCGGGACGCACTGGCTCGGCGTCGCCGCCATCTTCGCTGCGTTCCGCCTCTTCGACATTTGGAAGCCTTGGCCGGTGCGGCAAAGCCAGTCGCTCCCCGGCGGCTGGGGCGTGACGGTGGACGACCTACTCGCGGCGCTCTACGTGAACCTCGTGAGCCTGCCGTTTCTCTTTTAGGGATGGGGCGCGCGACTCCTGCCCCGCTCACTTCTCAATCCGATACAGCGCCTTCGCCGTGCGCACGTAGAGCGCCTTGCCGAGCGCGATGGGCGCGGCCTCGACGGAGCCATCTAGCTTGCCTTCACCGAGCAGCTTGAACCCCCGGCCCGCCGCGAACGCCACGCCTTTGCCCTCCCGGTCAAAAGCAAACACTTGGCCTTCGGCGCAAATCGGCGAGGCATACACCGCCTTCAGCACGCGCTCGGACCACAGCACCTTGCCGGTCTTCGCCTCGACCGCGCTGGCGAAGCCGCCGTTGTCCACCAGCATCAGCAAGTCGTCGTGCACGATCGGTGAGGGCGTCTCCGGCACGCCCTTGATGAGCTTCCATGCGAGCTGCGGCTTAGCGGGATCGGGATCGCTGTCTTTCGAGGCATCGAGGGTGTTGCCGGCTTTCCACGCGGAGGCGGGCGGGGGCTTGATGGCGTAGAAGTGGCCCTTGGAGAAACCGGCGGAGAAGAAGATCAAACCGTGCGCATAAATCGGCCGTGCGCCGGTGGAGTGGAAGGGCTGGTTCTCCACCTGCCAAAGTTCCTTGCCCGTCAGCGGGTCGTAGCCGTAATGCGCCTTCGCGCCGTTGCTCAGGAGCACTGGCTTGCCCTCGATGGTCGCGATCTGCGGCGTGCCGTAGGCCTTGCGCAAATCGCCCTCGGCCTTCGGTTTGCCGTCGGGGCCGAGGTCGCGGTAATCCGTCGAGCGCTTCACCTTCCACACGTCTTTGCCCGTCTGCTTGTCCAGCGCGACGATGAACTGGTCGTCCGCGCCATCGAACTGGAGGACCAGCAGGTTCCCGTGGAGGATCGGCGAAGAACCCGCGCCGCGATAGTGGTTGCACTTCAAGTCCCGTCGCTCCCACAGCTTCGCGCCCGACTTCGTGTCGAGGCACGCCGTGCCCGCCTCGCCGAAGCTCACATACACGCGGCCTTCCTCGATGACGGGCGTGGGCGAGGCGTAGCTGTTGAACTTCATCCAGAGTTGCGGCTGGATCGCGTCGAAGAGTTTCACGTCGCGGAGCACTTGGCCGGAGTTCTTGTCCAACGTGAGAACGAACAGTTCGGTGCCGTTGGTCGTGGCGGTCGTGAGCCAGATTTGGTCGCCCCAAATGACGGGCGAGGACCAACCCTTGTCGTGGATGGGCGTCTTCCACTTCACGTTCTCGGTTTCGCTCCACGTCACAGGCAATCCCTTGGCGTTGGACTGGCCATCGCCGGTCGGGCCGCGGAACTGGGGCCAATTGTCGGCGGCGAAAGTGAGCGAGGCGGTGCAGGCGAGGGCAAGGAGGGCGGCGCGTTTCATTGGCGGCAGAGTAGTAATCGTTCTCCCCGCAGCGCAAGCCAGCCGTGCGGAGCGGGTGTTTGGGGAGCGGGTGAGAAAGTGGGCAGGGAAGCAACGGCCTGCTTCCCTGCCCACTTGCCGCTGTCCCACCTGCGCACTTTCCCGTCGGCCTCCGACTTTCGCCCTACTGCGCCTCCCCTACTGAGACAGCTCGATTTCGACACCGAAGACTGTGCGGCACATTTGCCGCAGTGAAATCGCCAACCCTAACTCAAACCCTGCCATGAGTGCCACCCTTGCTCCCACTCCACCCCGCTGGTTTATCGTGGATGACGAATCCCTCATCCTCAGCCTGGCCGAGCAAATCCTCCGCCGCTTCTCAGACGCCGACGTGCGCGCGTGCGCCGACCCCTGCGAAGCCCTCGGTCGCATGAGCGCCGCGCCCGCCCGCCTCGAACTCCTCGTGACCGACCTGAACATGCCCGGGATGAACGGCCTGGAACTGGCTCGTCGCGTCCGCGCGGTGGCCCCGAGCGCGAAGGTGCTGCTCATCACCGGCAATCTCATGGCGTTGCCCGACACGCACACGCTGCGGTCGCACGGTGTGGACTTCATATTGCCCAAGCCGTTCGGCATCCATGAGCTGATGGCCGCCGTGCGACGGTTGTGCGGGGTGGCGAGCCTGCGACCCTTCGCGGCCAGGTGAGGAGGAACTGAGAGCCAAGCCTCCGACTTCAACGGCGTCGGCCCTTGCGGGCGGGCGGGGCCGGTTTGCGGGGCGGTGGCTTGGCGGCGGGCTTGGATTTGGCGGCCTTGGGCTTGGGGGTCGGCGCGGCTTTGACGGGCGCGGGGCGGCGGGCCGGTTTGGCTTTCACCCACTTGACCGTAACGTTTTTCTTGGTCGGCTTGCCGCGCGGGACTTTCGCCGGGAGCAGCGCCGGCGTGGGCTTCACAATGGGGACGGCCTTCGCGACCTTCGCCGGCGGCGCGACTGGGATGGGCGGCTGGACTGGCACCACCTTGGCGGGCCGGGGAACGGGCTTGGGCTTGGGCAACGGCGGGTTGAGGAAGTATTGCCAGACCAGTCGGAAGGCGTCGGCAAAGTCGCGCGGACGCT
>JAYTIO010000285.1:0-5174 GCA_043731805.1 Pedosphaera sp.
TGGCCGCCGGCGAAGTCCCCGGCTCGGGCGGCGAAAAAGCCAAGAGCCCCTCGCCCCTGGCGGAGCTGGCCCGCAGCCCCGGCGTCGAGTTCGTCCTCACCACCGCGATGGGCAAGGGCCAGGAGTTCCAGCACTACGCCTGCGAGACCGCCGAGAAGACCGCGCTCTGGGCCGCGCGCGCCGCCGAGCGCTTCAACCACCTCGGCGACAAGATCAAGGCCGGCACGCTCCAGCAAGTCGTCACCACCGGCACCCAACGCGGGACGGGCCTGGCCACCAAGGGCGAGCGGGTGCTCTGCGCCGGCTTCCAGCGCGGGCGCACCGCCGGGCAAATTCTGGAAACGCTCAAACAGATGGCAGCACAATGGGTCTCCTAGACTTCTTTTCCTCCAAAAAGGACGCGCCGACGCTCGGACGGCTGCCCAGCGGCAGCTTCACCGTGGACCGCGACGGCAACGTCCTCACCTCCACGCTCCCGCGCTCCTTCGGCGAGGCGAACGTGCGCGAAATCGGCAAGACGGTCATGGAGGCGATGGTCTCCGCACGCGAGGCGAACCTCCCGGTGACGGAGCTGGTCCTCTATTTCAGCGCCCTGAAAATCACCGCCAAGGAGCAACGCGGCGGCGTCATGATTTTCCTTGCCCCCGTCCGGTGACGTCCCCTAAATCGCCGCGCCGCTGCGGCTTATGCGCAACAAAAAACTCGACCAGCTCATTCTCGAACTCGAAACCCACGTCGAGTGCTGGAAGGAGTTCAATCATTTCCTCGCCCTCGCCCGCTCGAAAACCTTCACCCCCGAGGACGAGACCCAGTTCCTTGAGGTCAAGAGCAACATCGCCCAAGGCTTCGAGATGCTGATGAGCCAGCTCGAAGGCGGCGGTGCCCCCCCGCGCGAGGAAGTCCACGCCATCCTCACTAACGCCCCCTCCATCCGCTACATGAGCGAGCTGGCGGACAACTCCCTGCGCGGCCTCGAAAACCAGTGGCACAAGACCTTCCTCGACTGGCAGGGCATCCTCGGCCAGCTCAAGGTGAAGCAGAAGGAGCTGGACGGAAAATCCTTCTTCCGCAGCCTCTTTGGGAAGAAGTAGGCGGGGCGGAAGGAGTTGAAAGTCCCGTGAGTTGAAAGTTGAAAGTGGGTCAGACTTTCATCCGCCCGCGCCTTTCAACTTTCAACCTTCATCTCTCAACTTCCCCTGGAAAACTCCTCCGCGTGGTAGCTGCTCCGCACCATCGGCCCGCTGGCCACGTGGACGAAACCCAACGCCTCCGCCCGCGCGCCCAGTTCCGCGAACTTGTCCGGGTGGATGAACTCCACGACCGGCAAATGCTTCAGCGTCGGCTGGAGGTATTGGCCCAACGTGAGGATGTCGCACGCGGACCGGCGTAAGTCCGCCATCGTCGTGAGCACCTCCGCTTCCGTCTCGCCCAGGCCCAGCATGAGGCCGGACTTCGTGAAGATGTCCGGGCGACGCGCCTTCACCTTCGCCAGCACCGAGAGCGACCGGTCGTAAGTCGCGCGGTGCCGCACTGACGGCGTGAGGCGGCGGACGGTCTCGAGGTTGTGGTTGTAAATCGCCGGGTTCGCCGTGAGCACGCACTCGATGGCGTCATCCTTGTCGAGGAAGTCCGGGACCAGCACCTCGATGACGATGCCGGGATTCGCTGCGCGCGTGGCCTCGATGGTCTGTCGGAAATGCTCCGCGCCGCCGTCCGCGAGGTCATCGCGCGCCACCGCCGTGATGACGACGTGTTTGAGGCCCATGCGCTTGGTCGCCTCGGCTACGCGCTGCGGTTCATCGGGCTCCAGCGCGAGCGGCTTGGCGGTGGACACGGCACAGAAGCCGCACGCGCGCGTGCAGCGGTCGCCCGCAATCATGAACGTCGCCGTGCCTTTGCTCCAACACTCCCAGTGGTTCGGGCACTTCGCGCTCTCGCAGACCGTGTGGAGATGCAGGTCGTTAAGCAGGTCACGCGTCTTCGTGAACACGCTGCTGGTGGGCAGCGAGAGCCGGAGCCACGCGGGCAGGCGCGGGCGCGGCGTAGGCGGGGTCAGGAGCGAAGTCATTGTTGCAGCCACAGATGGGCACAGATGAAACACAGATAAGCACCGGAAACCAATCTGTAATTCTTCCCAATCTGTGTTTCATCTGTGTCCATCTGTGGCTAGTCAAAGTCGTTCTTCCTCCACCACGCCTCGATCTCCGGCGGGCCGAAGTCGCCGAGCACCTTGCCATCCACCTCGATGGTGGGCGCGCACGACTGGCCGGAGAGGCGCTCCATCTCGTCGTAAGCCTTGTCATCAGCCATGACGTTGACGACCTCATACTCCACGCCCCGCGCGTCGAGCCAAGCCTCGGCCTTCGAGCACCACGGGCAATAGGGTTTGATGAACAGGCGGACGCGGGTGGGTTTCATGCGTGGACGTAAATTCAGTTCTCCGTGATAAACGTATCCTGATGTTCGTAGCACGGGGCGCAGCAGCAGAGCAACCGCAGCACTTCGGTGCCCGTGTTCCAGAGCTTGTGCTTGCGGCCCGGCGGGATGGCCACGGCGTCGCCCGCGCGGACCTCGCGCTCCTCGGCCTCGATGCGCATCCGGCCCGTGCCATGCGTGATGTAGTAAATCTCCTCCGCCTTCGCGTGGTAGTGCTCCATCGTGCTGCCGCCCACCGGCACGCGCGCCTCGGCGAGCGACTGGTTGCGGATGCCGGAGTTGCGATACGCCAGCAGTTCGCGGATTTCGGAGCCGTCCTTCGTGGTGAAGGCCGGCACGGCATCCAGATGCGTCACGTCCATAAGCACGGCTACGATGCCGTCGCCGGTGGGCCAAGGCAATGGAGGAGATGGCTGTGCTGAGGTCACTGGCCACCGCTATAGGTTCATGGAGAGCCACCATGGCTCGCAAGCCGCGCATTGGGACCAAGAACTGCCAAACCGATTCAGGGCGGAGCACAGCTGGAATTCCACATGCGCGGCCTTTCAAAGGTCAGCAAACAGTGTAAGCGCCGCATTTCTTACCCCGGGTGTGCGGCGGAGCGCGGTAGATTCTGGCTTCAACGTCTCCATGACGGATGGAGATAGCCCAGCGATTAACTCCCTCGAGAGCTGTAGGGATCTTCGCGTTCATGCCTCAACCTGTCGCAAGACTGTCCCCAGAAGTCATCCACTACACAGAACCCCTTGTTTGGTTGGTGCCGACGGAGGGAATCGAACCCACACTCCCGTAAGGGAACAAGATTTTGAGTCTAGCGCGTCTGCCAATTCCGCCACGTCGGCAACCGTGATTCACAATAACTCGCGTTGATCGCACGGCTCAGCATCTGACTTGGTGCCACTCGTTGTGCCACTGCAACACCATGCAGCATCCTAGACCCCCGGAAAACAGAGGGGCCACTGCTGGCAAGGGCAAACGCAACGCTCGTCATCGGGATGAAGCCTACCAAAAGGTCCTCGCCGGGCGCAAGTTCGCCGTGCGTGAGATGCACGGGGTCTTCCCAGCGCACGGGCAGCGGTGGCTCGGCAGTCTCGACAACCCGATGAAGGTGTTCATGAACCTGCGCGGGGGCCAGTTCAATGCCAAGGTGCGCGGGCCGCTGGGCGGCACGTCTTACGCCGCGGCGCTGCCGGAGCTGCCCACGCCCACGGATGGCATGGGCGTGTTCGTCCCGCCGTTGGATGACATCCTCACGCTCTGGACGAAGCTCAACGCGGCGGTGGGCATCCCCGGCTTCACCGCGCCCCTGCTGTTGCTGGGTGGTTATACGCTGGCGGAATACACCACGGCGCTGGTGAACTTGAAGTTGCAGTTCGCCTTGGTGGCCAAGGAGCAGCTCGGGGTGTCGCTCCTGATCGGCGACCGCAATGTGTTGCAGGACGTGATTTATCCCGTGCTCAAGGTATACCGGCAGACGGTGCCAACGAATTTTGCGGAGAACAGCCCGCTGGTGACTTCGCTGCCCCGGCTGACGCCCGAACCCGGCAGCACGCCGGATGCGGTGCTGGCCAACGGGACTTGGAACGCCCCGACGACGCAAGGGAAGCTGACGTGGGATGCGTCCACCTCGCCCGATGTCGTCCAGGTGGAGGTGCGCTGGAGTCCGGGTCCGACTTATGATTCTGCGAACGAGGTGGTGCTGGCGAACCTTGCCCCGACTGCGCCACGGCAATACTTCACGACGCAGGGGCTGCTGGCGATTGGGGATGAGAGTAACTTCAAGATCTACGTGCTCACCGGGACGGGCAATGAGCGCGGGTCGAATACGGTGAAGGTCACGAGGACGACGTAGGCGGCTGGCACGCCGCGCCGCACACTGACTCCCTCTCCCTTCCTCGGCGGAGGGGCGAGGGTTGGGGTGAGGGGTTGCGTGCTTCGGCGTGGGTGGCTCCACCCTTCATCCGGCCTGCGGCCACCTTCTCCCCTCCTCCGAGGAAGGGAGAAGGCGTGCAACGTGGCGTTCGGTTGGCATTCCACGGACTTCCAGCGGGAAACGGGAGGAGCTTTATGGCAAAGATGGCTTACTCGACGACCACCACGCGCGAGCCGAGCACTTCCAACTTGGGCTTGATGCCGAGCCCCGCCTCGGTGCTCGCAGACATGAAGCCGTTCACACGCTGCGGCGCGCCGGTGGCGGTGCTGACGGTGACGTAGCTGTTGAAGTCCGTGGCAGTGAAGCGGAATTCCTCCGGCGTGCTGTGCGCGAGGTGCGCGATGGCGGCGGTCGTGATGTCGCCGCCCCAACTGTCTTCGAGCGTCATCGCGAGGCCCATGCTCACGCAGAGGTCGCGGGCTTGCTTGGTCTTCGTGAGGCCGCCGAGCTTGCTGATTTTCAGGTTCACCACGTCCATCGCGAGGTCGGCCTTGGCGCGCAGGAGCATGTCGAGACTGTCCACGTTTTCATCGAGGACGAAGGGATGGTCCGTGTGCCGGCGCACGGCGAGGCATTCCTCGTAGGTCAGGCAGGGTTGCTCGATGTAAACGTCCACGTCGCGCACGCCGCGGACCACGCGCATGGCTTCGTGCTGGGTCCAGCCGGTGTTCGCATCGGCCACGAGGCGGTCGCTGGGCAGGAGCAGCGCGCGGACGGCGCGGATGCGGACGATGTCGGTGTCCGGGTCGCCGCCGACCTTGAGCTGGAAGCGCGTGTAGCCGGCGGCGCGGTAGCCGGCGACTTT
>JAYTIO010000286.1:0-5116 GCA_043731805.1 Pedosphaera sp.
TCGGCCTCGGCGGTGAAGCTGGCGAGGATGCGGTGGCGCAGGACGGGCAGCGCGACGTGGCGGACGTCGTCGCAGGAGACGTTCACGCGGCCGGCGAGGGCGGCGTGGGTTTTGGCGGCGAGGACGAGCGCCTGGCTCGCGCGCGGGCCGGCGCCCCAGCCGACTTGCTCCTTGATGAACGCCGGCACGCCCGCTTCGTGCGGACGCGTCGCGCGCGCGAGGTCCACGGCGAAGCCGGTGACGTGGCGCGAGACGGGGATGCTGCGGATGACCTGCTGGTGCGCGAGCAGCGTCGGGCCGTCGAGAATCGCGTGCACGTCGGCGTCGGTGTTCATCGTGGTCTGCATCACGATGTTCTCCTCCTCGTCGAGCTTGGGATACTTGATGAAGGTGTTCATCAGGAAGCGGTCCTTCTGCGCCTCGGGCAGCGGGTAGGTGCCCTCCTGGTCAATCGGGTTTTGCGTGGCCAGAACGAAGAACGGCTGCGCGAGCTTCCACGTCTGGCCGCCGGCGGTGACCTCGCGCTCCTGCATGGCCTGGAGCAACGCCGCCTGCGTCTTGGGCGGCGTGCGGTTGATTTCGTCGGCGAGGACGATGTTGCTGAAAATGGGGCCGCGCACGAAGACGATCTCGCGCTTGCCGGTCTCGTGATTCTCCTCGATGACGTTGGTGCCGACGATGTCCGAGGGCATGAGGTCGGGCGTGAACTGGATGCGCTTGAAGTCGAGCTTTAGCACGCGCGAGAGCGTGCTGATCATCAGCGTCTTGGCGAGGCCGGGCACGCCTTCGAGGAGGTTGTGGCCGCCGGCGAAGATGGTGGTGAGGAGTTGTTCAAGCACCTCGCGCTGGCCGACGACGACCTTGCCGAACTCGGCGAGCATCTGGTCGTGGCATTCGTGGAGGGTTTGGAGTTTCTTTTCGATGGGTTCGCTCATGGGTGGGGTTTTGGCTTGGAGAGATGAAATGATGGGTCGGAGCCGGGTTGTTACTTCGCAGGTTTCGCTAGGTCGGCGGGCAGACTCTGGAGCCGCTGAATGTCGCGCAGTTCGGTGCGCAGCCGCTCCTTCCCGTCCTTGCCGAGAAGAATGCACTTCGTGGGAACGCGCGTGCCATCCACGGAGACGGGATTCGAGAAGGTGAACGTCTGGCCCTTCCACTCGATGCGCACCAGGTCGTGAGTGGCCGCGTCGAAGTAGGCTTTGATGGCGGGCTCAATTGCGCCGCTCACCTTCAGACCGTGCGCGAGTTTTCCATCGACCGTGAGGTCGGGCACGACTTCGAGCCTGGCCTTCGGGTCAACGAGCGGACCGAGCGTCCACATCCACACGTTCTTGCAGACGGAGCCTTTGTCCTGCTCGGAGACGCGCTCGGTCTTGCCGACATACCACACGTTCGGCGGCTGGATGATGGAGGTTCGGTCAATGCCCTTGGCGGTGAGATTGCCGCCCACGTGATAGGTCTCGGAGAACTTCACCGCGTGCAAAAGCTTCTCGGCCCCGCCATGACTGGCAACAATTTGCTGGGCATACGCAGCGGCATCGCGAGGCGGCTCGGCAATCGCGGTGAGCGTGGCGGTGGTGAAGGCAAGTGCGGCGAAGAGGTTTCTCATTTTCGGTGCAATGGTTTTGCTCATAGCTCGCGGTCTTCAACGCGCCGGAAGTTGGTGCCAGCCGTGCCACGCCATGTAGGACGCGAGCACGACCAGCAAGGCGCACGAAACATAGGGCGCGCGCCGCATCAGCTCGCCAAAGCCGCGAAACCTTTTCTCCGCATGCCGGACGCTCAAGGCCGCCAGCGCGCCGGTGGCGACCATCGTCAGCGCGAGGCCGAAGCTGAACGCGCCGACCATGGCAAAGCCGAGGGTCGCGCGCTTGAGTTGCAGACACACGAGCAACACGGTGAAAGCCGCAGGGCACGGCATGAGTCCGCCCGTGATGCCGAAGAGCACGATTTGCGGTGTGGTGACGGTGCGTCCGGCGAAACGCTGCGCGATGTCCTGCGAGTGGGCGCGTTCGTGGGCGTCCTGGAACTCCTTGCTGCCGGCATCCCCGTGGTCGTGGTGATGCTGCGCGTCCTCGCGGAATTCCACGCGGCACGTGTGACCGTGACCGCCATGCGTGAGGGTGAGCAGCGCATCGAACTCGTGCGGCTCCGGGATGTCATCGCGGGATTCGAGGAAGCCAGCCTTCGCGGTGAATTGAAACGCCTGCCGCGCCCCATCGGGCCGCACCGTTTCGAGCGTGACCGCCGCCGCCTCCGGCGATGGAGCGCCCCCTGCGGCACGCAAGCGGAAGACCGGCGGAACGCCGTCCTCGAAGACGCTCAACTCCACCTTGCCGTGCCCGGTATCGAGGACGAACAACTCGCTGTGCGCGTGGTCGTGCGGGCCGTGGGTATGGCCATGCGCGTCGGCCTCGTGCAACTCCCGGCGCGTGCGGACAAACATCCAGGTGGCGAGCGCGAGGATGGCCACCGCCGAGCCAAGTTGCAGGTAAGGTTCGACCGTCTCCGCATTCCACTGGCTGCCGAAATGCAGTGCGGCAGCGGCGAGCACCCAGATGATGAGCGAGTGCGAGATGGCGGCGGACAGGCCGAGAAGAACCGCCTGCCCGACGGTGCCGCGAATGGCGACGATGAACGCCGCCATCATGGTCTTGGAGTGCCCCGGCTCCAACCCGTGCAACGCGCCGAGCAAGATGGCCGAGGGAATGAAAATCCACAGGCTGGTGGAACCACTTTGGAGCGCGTGAAGAAAGTCTGGCATAAGGTTATGGCTGGATTGGACTGCAATTGTTCACGAGAGGGAAGCAAGAAAGGCTGAACTGAATTTCCCCCCTCAATGACTCAACGCATACGTGATGACGTTCAGCGCTACGCGCAGGGCGTCGGTCGGTTCGAGGCCCTTGGCATAGGCGTTGGACTCGCGGTTGAGCGCGCTCTGGAAATCGAAGGGCGTGTAGAGCACTGCGAGGCGCTGGTCGAGGAAGAGGCCGTGGAACTCGGGGTGTTCCAGCGCCGGGTCGTCGCGCAGCGCGGGGGCGGTGAAGGTGACTTTCTCCAGCGGATTCCAGCCGGCGGTGAAGATGGGATGCGTGGGCGGGAGTTTGAGGAGTTCGTTCTTGCCGAAGACTTTTTTCAGCTCGCGCCGGAATGCGGTGTCGAACGGCTTCAGCCCCGCGCCCGCGCTGGCGACGAGCATCCCGCCGCGTTCGAGGTAGCGGCGCAGGCCCTCGATTTCCTTGGAGGTCAGCTCGAAGTCGTAGTGCCCGGTCATGAAGAGCAGCGGGTAATTGCCGAGCTGCGGGTCGTCGAGCGCGATGCGGTGGGGCGCGTAGTCCACGTCAATCTTCGTGTTGTCGTTGAGGCCGATGGCGATGCTGTTGTGGAGGCCGGGGTGCAGGTCCCAGCTCCCGCGATACATCACGGTGGCGTGGCGGAAGACGTCGCCGGGGCGCGACTGGCCGTCGTAGAGCGGGAACTGCTGCGCGAGGAAGCGGCCATACTCGGTGCTGCCGAGGACGTAGGCGACGAGGTTCACGCCCAGCCGCCACGCGGTCTCGCCGGTGATGTGCTTCCCGGCGGGATGATATTTCGCGCTGCTCCACGCCGCGCCGAGGCCCGTGGGCACGAGCAGCACGGCGGCGCGCGTGCCGATGTCTATGGAGTAAATCTCGGGGGGCTGCTGGAACTGCACGCCGTTCACGAGCGTCATCACCTGCTGGATGCGGTAGCGGGAGTTGAAGACGGGATGGTCGAGGGGTAGCCGCATGAACTGCTTTTGCGGAAAGACCTTTCGCATCTCGCGCGCGACGGCGAGGGAGAATTCATCAATGCCGCGCGCGGCGTTGAAGATGATGGTGCCGCCGGCGGCGAGGTATTTGCGGAGGTTCTCGACCTCGGCGGGCGTCAGGGTGAAATCGTAGTCGCCCGTCATGTAGAGAATCGGGATGTCCACGGGGTCGAAGCCAGAACTGGAGAGGGGCTTGGTGGCGTATTGGTAGTTGTTGCCATCGGCCAGACGTTCGTTGGCCGCGGTAATGAGCTTTTGCGCGTCACCAGGAAAACTCTGCCATTGGTCGAAGACCTGCACCGTGCCGTCGGGATGCACATACTTCAGCTTCTCGCCGTACTCGACTTTGTACATGACGGTGAGCGTGGTGGGCGGCGGCGGCGTGCGCTCCTGCGTCTTGCGCATCGTGGGGCCGGGGTCGGGGATAACGTCGGTTTCCTCGCCGCCGGTCTGGGTTTTGGGCGGAGCCTTGGCGGGCGCGGGCGGCTTGCCTTCGGCGGGGGGGAAGAGGACTTGGCGCTGGGCGAGGGCGGGGAAGGACGAGAAAGTGAGGAGCGCAAAGAGCAACCAAGTGCCAGCGGTGAAGAATGGCGGCCCTTTGCTGATGGACGCGTTCTCCCTCACCCCAGCCCTCTCCCGCTGGGAGAGGGAGAACGCTCGGCAGCGCGTCGTGAAAAGGAACGGCCTGGAGTGTCGCGGCGCGGGTGAACTGGCTCCCTCTCCCAGCGGGAGAGGGCTGGGGTGAGGGAGAACGCCCGCGAATCCCAACGCCCGCTGCTTCAAACCGCGCTGCCCCTGCCGACGGAATGCCGCGGCACAGACGTGGGTGGGTGTTTGCATCGGCGTGTTCGACGCGGCTGCGCCGGGCTTTATTGGTTCGCGGTCTAACTTCATGGCAACTGAATTTCTACCGTCGGTTCCGGCGCATTGGGCTGCGGGCGATGCCAGGTGTGGCTGGGGCTGAGCTTGAGGGTCTTGAGCACCTTCGGGAGTGCGGTGGGCTGGGCGGCGGCTCGGGCGGCGACGACTTTCGCGAGGCTCCACGCGGCTTCGGCAGCGGCCTTGTCGGTGGTGAGTTTGGGGGCCAGCTTGTCGGCGGCGGCACGGGCGTCCGCGACGGCTTTGGTCTTCGCGGTCAACTCGCCGGCGGCCTTCTCGGCGGCGAGTTTGCTGGCGGCGCTGGCCTGCTGCGCTTTGAGCAAGTCGGCGGCGGCAGTCGCGGCAACGCCCCGCGCCTTGGTCCAAGCGGCCTCTGCGGCGGCACGGGCCTCCACGTCCTTGGGGAAGATTTTCACCATCGCGCCGTGGGCGGTGAGGACCGCCTTG
>JAYTIO010000287.1:0-4858 GCA_043731805.1 Pedosphaera sp.
CCGTCGCTCAGGCCGATGGCCTCGAAGATTTGCGCGCCGCGATAGCTCTGAATGGTGCTGATGCCCATCTTCGAGGCGACCTTCACGACGCCCTTCACGGCGGCCTTGGTGAAATTCTTGACGGCGGTCTTGTGGTCCACGCCGACGAGCAGCCCCTGCCGAATCATGTCGTCCAGAGTTTCGTAGGCGAGATACGGATTGATGGCGCCGCAGCCGTAGCCGATGAGCAACGAGAAGTGATGCACCTCACGCGGTTCGCCGGACTCGAGCACGAGGCCAACGCGCGTGCGCGTGCCTTCGCGAATGAGGTGGTGATGCACGCCGGCCACCGCGAGCAGCGCGGGGATGGGGGCGTTGTCCTTGTCCACGCCACGGTCGGAGAGGATGACGATGTTCGCGCCGTCCTTGATGGCCTTGGTCGCGGCTTCGCACAACTCGTCCATCGCCTTCTCCAAACCCGCCGGGCCTTCCGACGCCTTGAAGAGCGTGGGCAGCGTGGCGGACTTGAAGTGCGGGTGGTTGAGGTGCTTGAGCTTGGCGAACTCCTCGTTGCTGAGGATGGGCTGCTTCAACTCGATGAGCCGGCAGCTCTCGGGCTGCGGATTGAGCAGGTTGCGCTCGGAGCCGATGGTCGTCTCGGCGCTCGTGACAATCTCCTCGCGGATGCAGTCAATCGGCGGGTTCGTGACCTGCGCGAAGAGCTGCTTGAAATAGTTGTAGAGCAACTGCGGCTTCTGCGAGAGCACCGCGATGGGCGTGTCCGTGCCCATCGACCCGACGGCCTCGACGCCGTCGCGCGCCATCGGAACCATGAGCATCCGCAAGTCCTCGAAGGTGTAGCCGAACGCAGACTGCCGGTGCAGCACGGTGTCGTGGTCCGGCTCCGGCAAGTGCGGCGCGTCGGGGAGCTTGTCCAGCTCGACCATGTTCTCGTTAATCCACTGCCGGTAAGGCTGCGACTTGCAAATGGCTTCCTTGATTTCCTCATCGGCCACGATGCGGCCCAGCGCCGTGTCCACCAGGAACATCCGGCCCGGCTGGAGGCGACCCTTCTGCAAGATGCGTTCCGGCGCGATGTCCAACACGCCGACTTCCGACGCCATGATGACGAGGTCGTCCTTCGTGACGTAGTAACGCGAGGGGCGCAGGCCGTTGCGGTCGAGGCACGCGCCGATTTGCACGCCGTCGGTGAACGCGACGGACGCCGGGCCGTCCCACGGCTCCATCAGGCAGGAGTGGTATTCGTAGAACGCCTTGCGCTCATCGCTCATGGACTCGTGATTCGTCCACGGCTCGGGGATCATCATCATCATCGCGTGCGCGAGCGGGCGGCCGCCGAGCACGAGGAGTTCGAGGCAGTTGTCGAACATCGCCGAGTCGGACCCGGTCGGGTTGATGATGGGGAAGACCTTCTTGATGTCCTTGCCGAAGAGGTCGCTCTCGAACATGGACTGGCGCGCGTGCATCCAGTTGATGTTGCCGCGCAGCGTGTTGATTTCGCCGTTGTGCGCGATGTAGCGATACGGGTGCGACCGCTCCCAGCTCGGGAAGGTGTTCGTCGAGAAGCGCGAGTGGACGAGCGCCAGCGCCGACTCCATGTCCGCGTCGCGCAGCTCGGGGTAATACTGGTCCACCTGCGCGGGCATGAGCATGCCTTTGTAAACAATGGTCCGGCAGGACACGCTCGGCATATACCACTCCTGCGTGCCGCGCTCGCCGGAGTTGCGGATCTCGGTCAGCGCGCGCTTGCGGATGACGTAGAGCTTCCGCTCGAAGGCAAGTTCATCCTTCGCCTTGCGGACGTTGCGCTCGATGAAGCACTGGCGGACGAACGGCTCCGTCGCGACCGCCGTGGGGCCGAGCGAGGAACTGTCCGTGGGCACCGTGCGCCAGCCGAGGACCGCGTGGCCCTCCTCGCGCACCACACGCTCGAAGACGCGCTCACAGTGCTGGCGGTCGGTCTCGTCCTTCGCCATGTAAATCATCGCCACGCCGTAACGTCCGGGCGCGGGAAGCACGAAGCCGTTCTCCTTCGCCGCCTTGGTGAAGAACTTGTGCGGGAGCTGGATGAGGATGCCCGCGCCGTCGCCCGTGTTCGGCTCGCAGCCGCACGCGCCGCGATGGTCGAGGTTGACGAGAATCTGGATGCCCTGCTGGACGACCTCGTGGGACTTCTTGCCCTTCATGTTCACGATGAAACCGACGCCGCAGGCATCGTGCTCGAACCGGGGGTCATACAATCCCTGCTTGGGCGGCAATCCCTGCCACCGCGCTTGCGTGCTCATTTGTTGGTCGTTCATCGTCACTGGCGGGCCGGGTTCTTCCCCGGCGTGGAAGGCTTCAAATTCGTTGTCAAAAGGCTGGTTGCGCCCATCCGCTCCGAAAAAGCCGCGCGACGGTAACAAACCACTTCGCGGGCGCAATGGGTTTTTACGGTTTGCGGCTCCGCTTGCAGCGCGACCTGGAAAACTCCGAACCGTTCACTCGCGGCGTGGCCGCTGCGGACGGGACTGTCCGCGCGCCGGGAGGTGGGCAGGGGCCCCCTGCTCACGGCTTCAGGAACGGCGCGGGGAACTCCGCCGGCCTCGCTTTGTCCTGCTTCCGCATCGGGTAAGTCTCGCCGAGATCACGCAGCAACGGCATGGACTGGCCTTGCGTCTCCGCGAGTAGCTCGAAGAGGCGGGCGTTGAGTTGCTTCATCGTGGCCCGGTGTGCCGGTTCGTGGATGAGGTTGCGCGACTCGTCAGGGTCGGCCGCGAGGTCGTAGAGTTCGTCCACGTCCCAGACGCCGTGGTAGCGGATGTATTTCCAACGGTCGGTGCGCACGGCGTGCATCGTGGGCGTGTAGGGGTAGTTGCGCTCCCAGTTGTATTCGTAGAGCAACGCGTCGCGCCACGGCACGCGCTCGCCGCGCGCGAGCGGGAGGAAGCTGCGCCCCTGCATATTCGTCAGCGCAGAGAGCTTCGCTACGTCCAGCAGAGTCGGCGCAATGTCTATGTTCGCCACCATCTGCGTCACCACCGTCCCCGCCTTGAACAGCTCCGGGCAGTGCAGCAGCAGCGGCACGCGCATGGACGCCTCGTAGGCCGTGCGCTTGTCAATCAGCCCGTGCTCGCCGAAGTGGAAGCCGTTGTCGCCCATGTAAACCACCAGTGTCGAGTCGAGCAACTTGCGCTCCGCGAGCCACTGCGTGAGCCGGCCCACGCTGTCGTCCACGGCCAGCAACGTCTCGCAATAGCGGCGGTGGTGCGCCTGCAAATCGAAGCTCGGCAGGTTGTAGCCGAAGTCCACGCCGTGCCGGCTGTTGCGCTGGTTGCGAACCCACATCGGCTTGTTGAAATAATTCTCCGGCGTGTCGGCAAAGGTCTTCGGCAGGACAAAGGTCTTCCCCGCGTAACGCCCTTTGTGCCGGTCCGCCGCGACGAAGTCCGAGTGCACCGCCTTGTGCGAGAGGTAGGCGAAGAACGGCTTCTCCGACTTGCGCGCCTTCAGCCATTCCAGCGTGAAGTCCGTCAGCTCGTCCGTGATGTAGCCGCGCTGCGGGACGCGGCGGCCATTGACGTTGTAGCCCTCGCTGCTGGACTGCGGCACCACGCGCGTCGTGCCGTGGCCGTCGGCCCAGTAGTTGCCCTGGCCCTTGAACGCGACCCAGTGGTCGAACCCGCGCTGCGGCGCGTCCGTCTCGCCCATGTGCCACTTGCCGAAGAACGCCGTCTCGTAGCCCGCGCGCTGGAGGAGTTGCGGAAAGAACACGAGGTCGGTGCGGACGGGATTGTAGTTGTCCACCACGCCATGCGCGTGGGCGTAAAGCCCGGTGAGAATGCTCGCCCGGCTCGGCGAGCACAGCGACGTGGTGACGAAGGCGTTCCGGCAATGCACCCCGCCCCGCGCGAGCCGGTCGAGGTTCGGTGTCTCGACGTAGGGATGGCCCATGAACGAGAACGTGTCGAACCGGTGATCGTCCGCGAGGATGAAGAGGATGTTGCGCGGGGCGGCGGGGGATTGGCCGCAAAGGACGCAAAGCAGCGCAGCGAGGAGTGCGCACCGGAGGAACTTCATGCCGCAGGTTATCGGCTGGGCATTGCTTGAGCAACGCTCCGCGCTGAGAAAACCCGTCTCGAAAGGCCGGTTCAAGGCGTGCTGAGGGCGAGAGGCCGCTGCCCGCTGCTGCGTGCGCACGCCATTGGACTTCCGTGTTTTCACCCTCACCCTGGCCCTCTCCCTCGGAGGGAGAGGGGAGACGCTCGCCGCCGGTGCGTGATTACGCACGCGTCCTTTCGCTCAGACGCGGACTGCGGGCCTCCCTCTCCCAGCGGGAGAGGGTGGGGTGAGGGAGAATGGCTACGAACTTCAAAATCCACGCACAAAAGCCTCGACTGCGAACCAGGTAATCTGTATGCCAACTCCCGCTCGCCATGAAAACTCCGTTGAGTCATAACACGCACTTCGGCACGAAGCCTGGGGTGTCTCTCTCCCCGGACAATGGAGCCCTCACCCGCCGCGCGTCAGTCCTCCCCCGTCCGCCGTCACGGCTGACGGAGGGGGCGTCAGCGTTGACGCGGCGCGCGTCAGTGCTCACGAACCGCCCGTCAGGGGTGTCGCGTCGCCCGTCAGGGTTGACGGGCCGCGCGTCAGGATTCACCCGTCGCTCGTCAACGCTCACGCGCCGTCCGTCAGTCCTGACGCGTCGCGCGTCAGTGCTCACGCGCCGTCCGTCAGTGCTCACGCGCCGCGCGTCAGGACGGAAAACCGTCATTTTAGCCACGCCGCGAGGCTTTTCAGTGCTCACGACCGGCTTGTGGGACACTTTGGCACACTTTTAACCCCTCCGCTCCGACCTGAAACCTCATCCCCCAAC
>JAYTIO010000288.1:0-5173 GCA_043731805.1 Pedosphaera sp.
CTTCGCGCCAGCGTCTGGACTGCGGTTGCTTCAGGACCGCTCTTGGGCGCGCCCGCTCAAGGAAGGGAGCGCGCTCGTGCGAGCGCGAAACCTTCATCCAGCACTTCCCAGCCGCTCAGGATGGGAGCAGAACTCGCGGTCGGCACACCGGCCTTGGGCACGAACTCCAGCGTCATCGCCCCGGCGGCTTCGATGTGCTCGAAGGTCTTCACCAGCGCACGGCGCGAGGCACCGGCTTCCTTCGCCACGTCGAAATCCTTCAGCACCACGCGGTCTTGCAGTTTCACGTCGAACACGCGCTGGCCGGCGGCAAGCTCATCCGGCTCCGCGAAGTGCAGCCGCACGCGGAAGCGGCGCGGCGGCGCGGGCGCGCGTTCGCCCAGGGCCAGCGGAGCGAAGTTCGCACACGCGCCGCGGCCCGCCATGCCGAGATACGCGAGCGCCTCGCCGGCGATGCGCGTGCGGTTCATTTGGAAGTTGAGGCCAAGCGTCTGCGGGTCCAGTCCGGCGGCGCGCAAAGTCGCGAGCGGGATGGCCAGCTCGACGGTGAAGCCCGCGTCATCGAGGCGCGCGGCGCTGGTCCAGGCGCCGGTCCACGCGGGATTCTCGACGGCATTGCGCGCGGGCCGCAGCGCCTGGAAGTGCTTGTTCGCGCCGCTGACGGCGAGGTGGAGGACCTTCTCCCCCGCGGCATCGGTGAGAAACAGCTCCCACGAGTCATCGGTGAAAACGTCCTTCACCGGTGCGGCGGTGCGGCTGGGCTTGGGCATCAAGGAGCGGTGGCCGGGAATCGGCGGCCGCGTCGCCGCGCAGTAGAGCGTCTGCGCGTCGTGCGCGAGCCAGACACGGGTCTTGGTGTTCGGCAGCGTGGTCTGCGGCGGGCCGAGCCATTCGCGTGGCGACAGCACCGCGTCGAGCTGCGGCGGCACGGCGAAGGCCACGGCTTTGAGCGTGGGCAGAAAGTCGAGTTGCAGGCTCGCCTGGCGGATGCCGCGAATGCCCGAGGCGTAAATCCACGGCTGGCTCGTGCCGGTGAAAGCCGTGTGGTCCGCATTGAAGCGGTAAGGGCCGAGCGCCGGGTCGAAGTCCACGGTGAGCGGGAGTTGCAGGCTCGCGCTCGTCGCGATGGGCCACACGCCGGGACGTTGGGCGTCCTCGTAGGTGCCGGGGACTCGCGAGTAACCCATCGCTTCGTGCGGAGCCAGCGGGCGCGGCCAGCCGAGCCAGAGCGTGCCGTCGTCGCTGCGGCGGTCGCCGAACGCGCCGAGGTTGAGCGCCGCCTGGCGCACCACGGTGTCCGGCGTGCGCTCGTGGAAGATGGCCCAGTCCTCGTTCAACCGCGTTTCTGCCGGGGCCAGGACCACGCTGGTGCGAAAGGGATAATTGCAGACGCAGCGCGACTTCGCCTCGGACGCGATGACCAACCCCTGCGACACCGTGGTGCTCGGGCCGCACGCGGCGGAGATGCCGACGTAGGTGCGCAGGCCGCTGTCGTCCTCGAAGTCGTAAATGCCCAGCACCTTCGCCGCGCCCGCGCGCTTGATAACGCTGTTCAGCGAGAAGTCCATCCCGCCGCAGAGGCCCGTGCCGGTGTGGAAGAAGCGCGGCCCCAACTCGCCGGTGAGCGGGTGCTCGCGCAAGAGTGCGCCGACGCCCGCGTCGAGCTTCGACGGGTAAGGCTTCACCTTCACCTTCGGAGCGGCGGCGAATGCACCGACGACATTGGTCGGCGCGGCGACTTTCACTCCAGTCGTCAACGTGACGTTCGCCCAACCGTTGTTGATGCCATCGGCCACGGCGTCGGCGAAGAGATGGCTCTGACGGATGCGCTCGGCGGGTTGGCCATCGTTGGAGTTCAGCGTCGCGGCGAAGCCGAAACTCTCCAGTGGCTGGCCGTTTCCGCCCGGGAGAACCGCCCACGGCAGGCGCACCACGGTGAGCGAACCGCCGGCCTCGTGCGTGCCGGACACGCGCACCAGCGGCGTGACCCCGGTGCCGGACGCGAGCGACGCGGGCGTGTTTGCGTCGAGCGCCGGCATGACGCGAAGCTGGAACGTGCCGGGTTCGTAGAGCCCGTAGCGCCTCGCTGCCGGGCGGAAGTCGAAGAACAAATCCCATTCGTCCAACTCGGTGACAACCGGGTCTTTCGTGCGGAGCGTGACGACCAAAGCGTCGAGTTCACGCGCGAGCGTGAGCTGACCGGAGTGCTGGTCGTCCACGGGCAGCTTCCACGACTGCGGCGCTTGCAGCGCAACTGACGGCGCGGCGTTGAGCGGGCCGAAGATGCGGCGCTGCTCGCCGGTGCGGGCGTCGAGTTCGATGCAGCCCGGTCCGCTGCGGAAGGCGCCGGGGCCGAGGTTGAGGAAGACGCTCTCGTCCGTGACGCGGATGGTGCGGTAGTGCTGGCGACCCAACTCCGTTGACCAGACCAACTCGGTGTGGTTGAGGAGGTCCCGTTGCATCCGCATGTCCAGCGAGTAGCGGGGAATCGGGCGCGTCCAGAGGTTGCGGCCGTTGTAGGCGTCCACGGCGGTGAGGACGTTCTCGCCGAGCACGAAGTAGCGGCCATACGCGGCGGGCGCGCGGGCGTTGCCGCTCTTCAAGTCCGTCACCTGCGCGGTGGACGGACCGCCGAACCAGAGCAGGCGCAGCGGCCACTTCGCACGCTTGTCGGAGATGAGGTCGCTGTCCCAATCGAGCGCGTCCGGTAAGCGGCCGCGCACGAGATACGGCCCGCTCGGCGAGACGCGAATCTCCTCCGCCGGCGCGCCGGTCTCGCGCAGAAAAGCCGCGGCGCTTGCGGCATCGGCATCGCTGAAGAGCAGCATGCCGCCGCACGGGCGCAGCATCCGGTAGAGGTCCGTGGGCGACCAGCCTTGCAGCGGGCCAGACACAAGGATGGCGTTGGCGAAGTATTGAGCGAAGGGCAGGCGGGACTTTTGCTCCACCGCCTGGACCTGCACGCGCGAACCGTATTGCGCCGTGGTGGCGAGCAGTTGGCTGCGCAACGTGGTGGCCGTGGCGGCATCCCGCACGACGGCGACGGTGCGCAACTGCGTCTGGTCGGTCAGCGGACGGAGGAACTTGCCCGCGTCATTGCCGAGCACGAGCGCGAAGCCGCGGTCCATGCCCGCCTCCCGCAAGCGCGCGAGCACCGGGGCGAATGCGGCCGGCGCGGCCGGCGCGGTTGGCACGGCCGGCGGTGCATGCACGCGCGCCGAGGGCGCGCTGGCGGCAGGTGCGAAGCAATACACATGGCCGCGCGTGGTGGCCGCAATGATTTGGCCGTTGGCCACGGCCAACTCACGCACTTCGCCCTCGACGCTGCCGCGCCACAGCTCGGTGTTGGTCGCCGGGTCCACGACGGCGACCGCGCCGTCCAGACCCAGCACGAGTTTCCCGCCGGCCATGACGAGGCTGAACGCGTTTCGCCCAACCATCTTTCCCTGATGCACCAGCACGCTGGCCTTGCCGCGCTCCTGCTTGATGGGCGGGCGGCCTGGCACCGGTGGCCGGGCTGGCAGCGGCGAGATTTGCGGGATCTCGCCGCGCATGAAGGAGACGAACTGGCCGTTGGTCATCTTGTGCGAACGCAGCCCCAGCGTGCCGGCGCGATGGATGGAGTTGATGTGGAACTTGTCGCCGTCCACGATGACCGCATGGCCGCCCTCGCCCGCGCGCGGTTCGGCGAAGAGCAGCTTGCCCGTGCGCCGGTCGAAGCCCGCCGGCATCGCGTAGCCGTTCGGCACGAGCAGCACGTCGCGGCTGGCCGCCAGCGCGCCCTGCGGCGTGAGGCCGTAGATGCCAAAGTCGCCGTCGTGAACGCCGTGCTCGAGATTCTCGGCGTTGTCGGGCGTTATCAGGTGGTTGTAGTCCATGCCGGCGAAACCGCTGGTGTCATTGCACCAAATCACCTTGCCCGTCGCGGCGTCCAGCGCCCAGACGTAGATGCCCTCGTTCGCCCACATGCCCGCGACGCAATACGCCACGCCGCTGTCCACCAGCACGCCGGTGCGGATGGGCCAGCGGGAAATCAGGCGGTCGTTGCCGACGCACTGGTCCGGCTGCGGTGCGGCGCGGAAGGACCACACGAGCCGGCCCGTCGCGGCCTCGACGCAATACGCCACGCCGTCATCCGAGCCGAAGTAAGCGCGGCCGTCCGCGACCTGCGGCGCGACACGCACGGGTCCGCCGGTGGTGAGTTGCCAACGCACTTCGCCCGTGCGCTCGTCGAGCGCGCGCACCGTGTCGTCGGTGGAGGAACCAAAGCAGACCACGCCCGCACCGACCACCGGCGACGGCGCGTAATCGAAGTCCAGCCGGTTGAGCATGATGACATGAGGCGGCGGCCAGGCGGGCGAAGGCCGTTGCGTGGCGACGTGATGCCACGCGAGCCGCAGGGGCAGCGCCGCCGCATCCGCTGTGATGGCCGAGCGATTGATGTCGTGCCGGTGAGTGGGCCAGTCCTCGGCGCGCGTGGCCGCACCGTGGCCCAACACGACTGCGCCGAGGAGCCAGCAAAGCGAAGGCCTCATGGCCACGGCCAAAGCCGTGAGTGGGTTCTTGTTGTTGGGCCGACTCGGGCGTGCATCCGGGGACATGGCTGAGGCTGGCCGTCCGTCCGGACCTTGTCCACCCCAGACCCAAGCCGTGAGGCGTATCCCGGGCCGCACGGTCGCATGGTCGCTCGGCACTAGGAGCACGAAGTGCCCGAGCTGCTCGCCGCGTTCAGGGCTGGCCGCTCTTCGGGTGGCTTGCCCTGGTCATTGCCGAATACCTCATCCCTTTCGCGGATAGGCGGACCGGCGGCGTGCCGTCACCGTGCGGCCCATCAACCCAAGCCTGCCATCCGCCCACGCCACCGGTCCCGGACGGCCGCCCCTTGCCTGCGTCGCGGAGGAGCTTGCCGGGGCCGGGCGGGCAGTTGGCTGGGGCGCGCAGGCAAGTTCCTCCGCCCTCCGGCGACCGGCCTGAGCCGCCCAGCCAGATCCCTCCGCGACGGGGGCACTTGCCACGACTGCGTAGGCAACCCCCCTGCGCCGCGCAGCACCTTGCCTGAACGACTCAGGCAACCGCAGGAACCGCCCCGGCACCTCCCTTTACCGGCCCGCCCCGCCGCCACCCCGGCACCCATTCCCCCGTAACTCAGCACTCAAACCCCAAACCTCAAAAC
>JAYTIO010000289.1:0-2651 GCA_043731805.1 Pedosphaera sp.
GTGGCGGTTCTCGAAGACGGGGAAGGCGGCGAACTGGCCGTCGGCGGTGCGGGCGGCGACGACGGAGATTTCCTTCTCGAAGTCCACGAAGGCTTCGTAGATGCCGGTCGCGCCTTTGAGATTGGCGAAGACTTCAGCGGGGTCGGACTGGGCGTAAACTTTCTGCTGGCCCTTGCCGTCGTAGCCGAAGCTGGCGGTCTTGAGGACGGCGGGGAGGCCGAGGTCGCGCGCGGCAGCGTGGAGGTCGGCGTAAGTTCTCACCTCGCGAAAGGGCGTGGTGGGGAAGCCGTGGTCGCGGAGAAAGGTCTTCTCGCGCAGCCGCTCCTGCGTGGTGTGCAGCACGCTGCCAGCGGGGCGGACGAGGGTGTGGCGCGCAGCGACTTCGGAGGCGATGGAAGGGACGTTCTCGAACTCGAAGGTGATGACGCTGACGCGTTGGGCGAAGTCGGCGAGGCGCTCCTCATCGAGGTAATCACCGACCGCTTCGACATCAGCGACCTGGCCCGCAGGCGTGTCGGTGTCCGGCGAGTAAACGGCGACACGATAGCCGAGCTGGCGGGCGGCGAGGGCCAGCATCCGGCCAAGCTGGCCGCTGCCGAGGATGCCGATGGTGGAGCCGGGGAGGATGGGGAAGTTCACGGCAGGCGGAGCGGAAATCAGGCGGCCCGCTTCGACGGCAACTTGTGGTTCTCCCGCACCTTGGCCGTCTGGTCGGCGCGGAACTGCTCGTAGGCCCGGCGGAACTTCGCGTGCTTGTTGCCCAGGATCGCCGTGGCCAGGAGGGCGGCGTTGATGGCGCCGGCCTTGCCGATGGCGAGGGTGCCCACGGGGATGCCGCCGGGCATCTGCACGATGGAGAGGAGGGAGTCGAGGCCGCTGAGGGACTTGGATTGCACGGGCACGCCGAGGACGGGGAGGGAAGTCTTCGCCGCCGTCATGCCGGGCAGGTGCGCCGCGCCGCCGGCCCCGGCGATGATGACTTCGAGGCCGCGCGCGACAGCGGTCTCGGCATACTCGAACATCCGGTCGGGCGTGCGGTGGGCGGAGACGACCTCGGCCTCGTAGGGCACGCCGAGGGCGTCGAGCTGGGCGGCGGCGTGTTGCATCGTCTCCCAGTCGGACTGGCTGCCCATGATGAGGCCGACGAGCGGTTTGGGTGATTTGTGTGGGCGGGCCATAGCGCGGTCATTGAAGCGGAGCGGGGCGGGTTTGGCAACCGCGCCCGTGGCGGTGGCCGCACGCGGGTCGCACGCGGGCTTGCGGAGGACATGGGCTTGCGGCAGGGTCGCGAGGTCCAAGCAGCTAATGTCCTTCCGTCGCCAACTCAGTCGCCGCCACGCCCTCGGGGCACTGGCGGCGGCTTGCTTGGGGGCTCCCTTCCTGCGCCCTTCGCGCGCGCAGGCGGCGGGGGCGACGATTCACTTCTACAGCCCGGAGACGAACATCAACAACTTCGGCACGCTCAAGAGCGAGTTCGACGCCTTCTTCGCGGGCGCAGGCGGGCACAAGTTCCAGCCCTACGGCGACCGCGCGGCGTTTGAGAAGGCGCTTGCGGGCAACGGCGGCGGGCTGTTCCTGATGTCGAGCTGGCATTACCCCCAGCTCGCCGCGAAGGCCGCTTGGCAGCCGATGCTCATCGGCCAGCTCCGGGACAAGCTCACCCAGCGCCATGTGCTCTGTGCGAAGAAGGAGGTCGCCAACCTCGCCGCGCTCAAGGGCGCGCGGGTCGCCGCCGCCGGGAACAAGGACTTCATTCGGGACTTGCTCACGGAACTGCTCGGCCCGACTCACCGCGCGTTGCTCGCCGACCAAAAAGTCCTCCCGGTGCCCAAGGATTTTGATGCGCTGATGACGCTTGGCCTCGGCGGTGCGCAGGCGGCGGTCGCCACCGAGAGCGGGTTGGACAAGCTCGCCAAGACCAATGCCAAGCAGCACGACGCGCTCGTCCAGCTCGCCAAAGGCCCGGAGCGGCTGCTGCCCGTGGTGGTCAGCTCTGCGCAGCCCGACGACGCCTGCCAGGCCCTGCTCAAGGTGCTCGCCGGTATGCGCGGGGACCCCGAGGGGCAACAACGACTCCGGCTCCTGGGTCTCGACGGGCTGGTCACGATCGCCGACGCCCAGCGCAACGAACTCCGCAAATGAAAGCGCCTGCCCGCCACCACCCTTCGAGCCCGTGCGCCGCACGCGGGCGGCGCGCTGCGTCTGCCCTGCCCGTGCTGCTGGCGCTGGCGGCCACGGTGTGGCAGGTGCTCGCCGCCGGGCCGCCGTCGCCGCCGGTGTTGGTGGTCAATTCGGATGCCGCGGTGGCGAAATACCGGGAGGTGCAGGAGACCTTCAAGGAGACGCTCGGTGACGGCGCGCTGACGGCGCTGGACTTGAGCAAGGTCGGCGAGGCCGGCGTGCGGCGCGCGCTGGCGCAGCAGCCGGGGGTCATCTATTGCATTGGCGGCAACGCTTACCAGACCGCCGCGAAGCTGACCAAGGGCAAGTCCATCATCCTGAGCACGGCCATCAACTGGGAGCGCTTCAAGGTGGACCCGCGCACCACGCGCGTCATCGCCAACGAGCTGCCGGCGGTGCAGCAGCTCACGCTCTTCCGGCACTTCTTCCCGAAGCTCCAGCGCGTCGGCGTGGTGTATAACCCGGCCATC
>JAYTIO010000290.1:0-4538 GCA_043731805.1 Pedosphaera sp.
TGGTGGCTTCAGTAGCTGGCTGCGGCGCGATTGCACCGCTTCGCCGCGACGCCGTCAAACCCCATTCGCCGCGCCGCGAAGTAGCCACGGCGTATTCCCCAAGCGGGGGCATAGGAGTGGGACCGAGGAATTGGCGCGAAGTCGTGAGTGGCCGGCGGGCTAATTCCCTTGCCCCAAATTCTCCTGCCCAAATTCACGCCTCAGCTCACCGAATGCCGAACCAGTTGAAGCGGCCCCCCAGCAGTCGGCTTGCGGTGGCTCCAGCCCTGCCTTTCTGAACTGCCCTCGGCCAGATACTACGGGCCGTCCCCAAAACTGACTTGCGCCCTTGCCAACCCTCCTGCCCTGCGGGACAAACGGCGCGTGACCGTCTTCCTCAATGGCCGCTTCGTCCCCGAAGACCAAGCGCTTGTGTCCGTCTTCGACCGTGGCTTCCTCTATGGCGACGGCCTCTTCGAGACCCTGCGCGTGATGAATGGCGTGCCGCTGCGCTGGGACGCGCACTGGCGACGCTTCGCCCTGGGCCTGCTGCGGCTCGACCTCACCGTGCCCTGGCTCCCGGAATATCTTCGCGCCAACGCCGCCGACCTCAGCCACCATAACCACCTGCCCGACGCCCTCCTACGCCTCACCCTGTCACGTGGGGTCGGCGAGCGCGGCTACTCCCCACGCGGGGCTGACGCACCGACCTTCGTCATGTCGCTGCACCCCGCGCCCGCTCTGCCCGCCGAAGCCCCGGGCCGCAAACTCCACACCGCCTCGCTCCGCCTGCCCGCCGGCGACTGGCTCTCCGCCTGCAAGACCGCGAACAAACTCTCCCACGTCCTCGCCCGCGCCGAGGCCGAGGCCGCCGGAGCCGACGAAGCCCTGCTCCTGAACCCGGGCGGCGAAGTCGTCCAAGCCAGCAGCGCCAACCTTTTCTGGCTCGAAGGCGACTCCCTCCACACCCCGCCGCTCTCCTCCGGCGCCCTGCCCGGCGTGACCCGCGCCGACGTGCTCGCCTGGGGCCACTCGCACGGCATCTCCATGCGGGAAACCACCGCCGACCCCGCGCGTCTGCTCCGTGCCGACGGCTGTTTCCTCACTTCGAGCGCCACTGGCGTGGTCGCAGTCGTCTCTTTGGATGGCAACGGGATTGCCGCCTCGCCGCTGACAGAACGCATTCGCACCGCGTTGCTGGCGGCATGGCAAGTGGAGGCCAACCGGGTTTAGCCACCGCTCATTAGCACCGGCTTCAGCCGGGTATGAGGCGGCAACGACCGTAAAACGGTTTCGGCGGTTTCAGTGACCCGCGCAGCGTGTTTGCTGCGATAAGTGCCAGTTCACCTGGTGCATTTTCGCTTGGGCGTCTTTGCGTTCAATTCCAACGGCCCGAACCGGACGGAGAACGGCCTCCACGGCAGACGGTTGCCGGACTTCGTCAGCCGTTCGCCTACTGACCAAAGCCCATGCGCAGCACCTGAAGACTCGTCCCCGCCGACAGCGTGGTCGCGGGCGGCACGTCCACGAGGCCGTTCGCCGCCGCGAGGGAGTGGAGCATGTGCGACGCCTGCGTGCCGGCGGAGTGGACGCGCCCCTCGGCATCCACGCGCACGCGGACGAAGTGCCGGCGGTCGCCGCGGTTCACGAGCGGCTCGGCCAGCACGCCTAGGTGCGAGGGCAGCGTCACTTCGGTCGCGCCCTGCCAGCGCAGCAGCGCCGGGCGCACGAGTAACTGAAATGTTACGAACGCCGAGACGGGATTGCCCGGCAGGCCGAAGAGGGATTTTCCCGCCAGCGTGCCGAAGACGAACGGCTTGCCGGGCTTGATCGCGACCTTCCAAAACTCCTCGCTGCCGCCCAACTCGGCGAACGCGGCCTTCACAAAGTCCAGTTGCCCCACCGAAGCACCGCCGGTCGTCACGACGGCTTCGCACTCGGCGAAGGCGCGCTGGAGCGCGGCCCGCGTGCGGTCGAGCGAGTCAGGCACGAGCGGATACGCGCGGGCCTCCCCGCCGCACTCGGCCAGCAGCGCGGCGAGCATGGGACGGTTGCTCTCGTAAATCTGGCCGGGCGCGAGCGGCTTGCCGGGCGGGCGCAGCTCGCTGCCGGTCGCGAGGAGCGCCACGCGCGGGCACCGTGCCACGCGCACGCGGGCGGTGCCGACGGCGGCGAGCAGGTTCAAATGCCCCGCGCCCAGCCGCGTGCCGGTCGTCGCAATGACCGCGCCAGCCTTCACGTCCTCGCCACGCAGGCGGACGTTTTCCCACGGGCGCGCGCGGTCGAGGACGAACACGGTGTCGCCGTCTCTGCGCGTGTCTTCCTGCATCACCACGGCATCCGCCCCGGCGGGCAACGGCGTGCCGGTGAAGAGCCGCACACAGGTCTGCACGCCGACGCTGCCCTGGAAGACCTGCCCCGCGCCCACCTGCCCGAGGAGCCGCAGCGCGACCGGACGGTCCGCGCCCGCCGCCGCCACATCCGCCGCGCGCACCGCGTAACCGTCCATCGCGGAGTTGTCGAAAGGCGGGAGGTCGAGCGTGGAGGTAACGGGTTCCGCGAGGAACCGCCCGGCGGCAGCGGCCACGGGGACGGCCTCCGGCTGGGCCGGCGGCATCGCGGCGAGGACATGGGCAAGGGCTTCTTCGTAGGTCAGCATGGCGCTTAAGAAACAGCATTGCCCAAGCCGTTCGCCGCGACAATGCCGGCCGTCGCGTTGGTAGGGCGCGCTGTCCCCAGCGCGCCGCCGAGGGCCGGTGGCGTCAGGCTGGCCATCGGCGGGGTGAGGACACCCCGCCCTACCAGGGCCGGACTTTGTAGAATGCCAGCCGCCGGAGTTCGTCTGTTCCCCGCACCAGTCACAAACCCAGCTACCCGCTCCACATGAGATTCACCGCCTTGCTCACCGCCTTGCTCACCGCCACTGTCCTCGCCACGGCGGCCTTCGCGCCCGCGCAGGACGCGCCTAAACCCATCCGCCTCATCGCGGAGGCCGAGGACTTCAAGGTGGAGAAGGGGCCGTGGCAGGTGGTGCCGTATCGCGAGAATTACTACGCGTCCACGTTCGCCATCTCGTTCCTGTCGCGGCTGGGCTGCTTGGGCGCGCCGGAACAATTGGAGGCCGGCCAGCAGGCCATCGCCACGCAGGTCATCGAGGTGCCGCGCGCGGGGGAGTTCCAGGTGCTCGCGCGTTACGAGCAGCCGCACAACTTCTCGGTCGAGTTCACCGTCGAGGTGGTGCAGGGCGGCAAGACGGTTTATCGCGGCGACTTCGGGCGGCTGGCGGATGCGAAGATTTGGGCGCTAAACGGTCATCAGCGCGTGCCGATGGAACGCTACTGGTGGGGAGGCACGGACAACATTGTCTGGCAACAGTCCGGCGCGGCGAAGCTCGCCAAGGGCACGGCCACGCTCCGGCTCATCGCCGGGCCGCAGATGGACGGGACGGCCAAGCGCGCGATGGCCGCGCGGCGCAATGTGGACGTGATTTGCCTGACCGACGACACCGCCGGCATCGAGGCGCAGAAGAAGACGCGTTACCTCGAGTTCGACGGCTGGCTCGCGCAGGACGGCGACCTCTTCGTGCGCGTCACGAATCCGCGCGACGGCCTCGGCCCGTGCGTGCCGGTCATCGCGCCGTTCGAGTCCGGGCAGCACTCGCCCTACTACATTCACGTTCGTGACTGGCCCACGATGCGCGTGCTCAAGAGCGGTTACCTCATGGGCGAGAAGAGCTACGAACTCACCGGCCCGCGCGTGCTCGCGGTGAAGCCCAAGGCCCTCGCGCCGGCGCTCGACCCGGAGAAGTTCTCGGTCCCGGCCGACCCGAAGGGGAAGCGCAAGGGCCCGGCACCGATGGTGATTCCCGACGACCAGTATCTCCAGCCCGGCGACACCTCGGGCTGGGTGCCGATGGGTCAGGTGCTCGACTCGCTCAACAACGTCCAGTGGACGCCGCGCGCACAATACAAGGACCCGAAAATCACCGACCTGCATCTCACGCTCGAGTTCGCCGTGCCGGACGGCAAGGGCGGGCTCAAGTCCGTGAAGACCATCACGGTGAAGGGCAAGCCGGACTATTACTCGGCCGTCACGTTCGAGATGCCCGGCAACGTCGCGCCCAACGCCGCGATGGCCAAGGCGCTCAAGGAGCGGTTCTGGTTGCCGGAGATTCGCACGCAGAAGGAGTCGCTCGACTGGCTGCTCGCGGAGGTCGCGAAGTTTCCCAAGGTCGGCTCCGTGCCGAAGCGGTTCCTCGCCTACAACCTCCTCGGCTTCAGCGGCGCGCTGGGCGCGTTCCCCGAGGCCAAGCAGTTGGCCAAAGCGCTCGGCGACAACACCGCCGTGGACCAGGAAGGCAAGAAGCGCGCGCTCGCCGCGCACTGGGGCGACCCGAGCCTCCCGGCGATTCAGAAGCACGAGGCCGCGCGCAAGGACGGCTTCAACGACCTCTACATCGTCAGCTACGGCGACGAGATTCACCTGCCTTCCATGCCCGTGACCGACGAGGAGTTCGCCACGTGGCTGCGCGCGCGCGGGGTTCAGTATTCCGGCGAGGT
>JAYTIO010000291.1:0-2175 GCA_043731805.1 Pedosphaera sp.
ATTGGACAGCGCCACTTTTTCCATCCGTAAATCCGGACAGGAACGAGAATGACAAACGGAAAACAGGTCCGGACAGAGCCCCATTCATGGGGCTTTCCGCGCAGCGGTGTAGGCCCGGCGTTGACGCCGGGTAGAGGGAGCCGGAGAATCGCTCGAGCCCCGTTCACGGGACTTCTCGCGGTTTGGCTTTAGCCTTGTCCACCTTCTGGGGCACGGTCTCTCGTGGCTGAAGCCCAACATCGAGAAGCCCCGTGAACCAGCGATTTTTTTCTTGAGGTTGATTCGACCTTTTCCGCATGGGCCACTTCTCTTGCCTGACTAATCTCCCTATTTTGTCTAATTAATTCTGGCGGCATTATCGGCATATCTCTACCTAATAATCCGCTATCATGCGCGGAAACTTCCTTGCAATCGCACTTAATGCCGCCATAATTGATTAGACTTGTTCCCCCTCCTCACCTCCGGAGCCTCCCATGCAATTCGATCCCGCCGCCCAGCTCCTCGTCGGTTCCGCCGGGTCGCTTGCCATCGCCCCCGACGACGAAGTCTCCCGCAAACTCCTCATGATCTTCGAAGGCGAATGCGAGGGTGGACCACTTGAGGCCGCTCGCAAATTCGGCTTCTCCAAGCAACGCTATTTCCAACTCCGCAATGCCTTCAAATCCCACGGCAGCCAAGCTCTCCTCAGTCAAAAGCGTGGACCCAAAGCCCCCTCCAAACGCACCGATCAAGCCGTCCGCCAAGTCATCCGCCAACGCTTTCTCGATCCCGACGTCTCCGCCGACGTCATCGCCCAAAAACTTCGCCAAGCCGGCTTCGCCATCAGCACACGCAGCGTCGAACGCGTCATCGCCGACTTCGGCCTTCAAAAAAAAACTCTTTAGGTTCCGTCCCGACGCTCCGATCCCAACGATCGAAACCCATGCCACCAAAAACATCCGCCGTCGCCGCCCGTGCGATCCCGCCACCATCGAAGCCGGCGTCCGCCAAACCCTCGCCGACGGCCTCAGCGGCAACCTCGTCGGCTTATGGTTGCTCATCCCCGAACATCTCCGCCTCGGCACTTGGGATCTCCTCTGCGGCTGGACCGGACGCCCCGGCGCCGGCGTCGAACCGCGACTCGCCTTGCAATTGGTCCACGAAGCCGCCCTCGGCATCACCGGCATCCGCGAACGACGCAGCTTGCGGCAACGCGGCTTCGAACTGGCCAATGGACTTCCCTTTGTCGCCTCCGATGTCGCCATCCACCTCCTCCTCAACGGTCATTCCGTCGCCGACGCCCATAAGCTGCAAATCGCCCTCGGCAAGCTCCGTCGCGCCAGCAACCACTTTCGCGGACGCGTCCTCGTCGTCGACCCTCACCGCCTGCACAGCTACAGCAAACGTCAAATGCGCCGGCACAAAAAGGACGGCCAAGGACGCGCCGTCAACGTGGCCCAAACCTTCTTCGCCCTCGATGCCGACACCGGCCAACCCGTCGCTTTCTTGACCGGCACCTCGGCCCGCACCGTCTCGCAGGCCACCCCGGAGTTGCTGCAATTGGCGGCCGAAATCCTCGCGCCCAGCAGTTCGCCCAGCGACGCGACGAGCGAGCCGAGCACCTTGGTTCTGGCCGACGCCGAGCACTTTAGCGCCACGCTCCTCGATCGCATCCATCAGGACACGCGCTTCGACCTGCTCGTCCCCATGCCCATGACGGCCTACCTCCAACGCCAGTTGCGAGCCATCCCCGCCGAACAGTTCACGCCGCACTGGGCGGGATACGCCACCGTGCAACTGCCGTAGCGGCTCAAGAATGCGAAACAGGGCCCCTTTTATCAATTCGTCCAACGTCAGGGCGAACGTCCCGAGGAGTACCAATTCAACGCCTTTCTCTCAACGCGCGCCGGCGACCTCGTGCAAGCCTTGAGCGCGGAATATCCCAAACGCTGGCACGTCGAAGAATTCTTCAACACCGACCAAGACTTGGGCTGGAACCGGGCCGGCACGCTCAACCTGCACGTCCGCACGGGCCACATGACCATGAGCCTGATCGCCCAGACGGTCATCCACCAACTGCGGCAGCGCCTGGGCGAACCGGCCTCCACCTGGAACTGCCGCGGCTTGGCCGACAAGTTCTTCACCGGCTTGGAAGGAGACGTGCGCGTGGTCGACGACACCATCGTGGTCACCTAC
>JAYTIO010000292.1:0-2222 GCA_043731805.1 Pedosphaera sp.
GGTGTCGGACTTGAAGCGCAGGCTCATCCGCCGGGCCTGGAAGTCCTCGCAATTCGAACAGCTCGACACTTCCAGATAATGTTCCTGTCCCGGCGACCAGACTTCGATGTCATAGGTCTTGGCGCTGGCGAAGCCCATGTCGCCCGTGCAGAGCAGCACGATGCGATAATGGAGGCCGAGGAGTTGCAGCACCTTCTCCGCGTTCGCCACCAGTTTCTCCAACTCGTCGTAGCCGTGCTCAGGCTTCACGATCTTCACCAACTCGACCTTGTCGAACTGATGCACGCGAATCATCCCGCGCGTGCCCACGCCCGCCGCGCCCGCCTCCGCGCGGAAGCACGGGCTGTAGGCGCAGTAGTAAACCGGAAGCTGGCTGGCCGGGAGGATTTCCTCGCGATGGATGTTCGCCACCGGAGCCTCCGCCGTCGGGAGCAAGTAGAGCTTGCCCAGCGAGGACTCATCCAGCCCCTCGCGCACCGCGTAAGCCTGGTCCTCGAACTTCGGAAACTGCCCCACGCCCACCATGCAGTCGCGGCTGACGATGTGCGGCGGCGCAACTTCCGTGTAGCCGTGCTGGGTCGTGTGCAGGTCGAGGAGGAACTGAATCAGCGCCCGCTCCAGCCGCGCGCCCCAGTTCGTGTAAAGCAGGAAGCCACTGCCGGAGAGCTTCACGCCGCGCGCAAAGTCCACGAGCTTGAGCGACTCGCACAACTCAACGTGCGACTTGGGCGGGAAGGCGAACTCCGGCTTCGTGCCCCAGTGCTTCACCTCGGGGTTGTCGGCGGCGGAAGTGCCCAGCGGCACGCTGGCGTGCGGCGGGTTTGGCAGGCGGATGAGAATGGCATCGCGCGCGGCCTCGGCCTCGGCGGCGGTCTTATCGAGTGCGGCGATTTGGTCGCCGAGCGTGCGGGTCTCGGCCTTCTTGGCCTCGGCCTCGGCGAGCTTCTTCTGGCCCATGAGCGCGCCGATTTCCTTGGAGACCTTGTTGCGCAGTGCCTTCAAATCCTCGACCTGCTTGAGCGCTGTGCGCCGCTGCTCGTCGAGCTGGAGCACCTCGTCAATCTTCACGTCGTCCGCCCCGCCCCGGGCCGCGAGCCGTTGCTTCACCAACTCCGGCTGTTCCCGAATCCATTTGATGTCAATCACGCGGGTGGTTGTAAGGAAGTGGCGCGGGAGGGGCAAGGCGGGAGTGGGGCTGAAGCGTTGTAGAGTTAAAGGGTTGAAGAGTGGCTGCTGCAACCGGCACCGCTTCCACTGTTCATCGCTTCAACTCACTTTCCCCTCGCCCCTCCCTCGCCCCACCACAACACTCCGCGCCGCTCGTGAAACCCGTTCACCTCACCCTGCTCCTGCTGTTCAACGTCTTCTGGGCCGTCTCGCTCTCCGCGATTCAGGCGCTCAAGACGCATCTGGACTACGGCGGCATCGCCACGCTGCGCTTCGGCGGCGCGGCGGTGAGCCTGCTGCTGGTCTGGCCGTGGCTGCCGGGCGCGACGCCGCGCGGCCGTGACTTCTGGGTGTCCTCGCTCATGGGCGTCATCGTCTTCACCGTCGGCCATCGGCTGCAAGTGAGCGGCAACCTCCTCGGCTCGGCGGGCAATTGCGCCGTGCTCATGGCCGTGGAACCGCTCCTCACCGCCGTGGCCGCCGCCATCTTCCTCCGCGAACACATCGCGCCCCAACGCTGGTTCGGCTTCAGCCTCGGCATCGTCGGCGTCGCGCTGCTGAACCGCGTCTGGGCTCCCGACTTCAAGTGGGCCGGCCTGACTGCGAGCGTGGTGTTCATCGCCTCGTTCCTCAGCGAAGCCGCCTACTCCATCATGGGCAAGCCGCTGCTGGAGCGCGTCGGGCCGATGAAGATTCTCGCCGTCTCGCTGGTCGCCGGCACGCTGGCGAACCTCGCCATTGACGGCCCGACCACCATCGCCGCCGCCGCGAAGCTGCCCGCCAGCGCGTGGGCGTGGGTCGCCTTCCTCTCGCTCATCTGCACCAGCCTCGGCTATGGCCTGTGGCTCGTGGTTATCCGCGAGACGGACGTGAACGTCACCGCCATGACCATCCTCGCGCAACCCGTCGCCGGCGTCCCCGTGGCCGTGCTCTGGCTGGGCGAACCGCTCCACGCCGGCCACCTCTGGGGCAGCCTCGCCATCGTGGTGGGCCTGGCCATCGGCCTGTATGCGAAGCCGCGCGCTCCGCGCCTGTCGCGGCGGTCTGTGACCGCC
>JAYTIO010000293.1:0-42130 GCA_043731805.1 Pedosphaera sp.
GATGACGCTGGTGAGGCCATCGCTGGCGAGCGCCTTCATGTTGTCGTCGTTCCACAGGCCGCCGTTGGTGCAAATCATCGGGTGGATGCCTTGCTCGGCCGAGTAGCGGACCATCGCGCGCAGGTCGCGGTGCACCATCGGCTCGCCGCCCACGAAGAGCAGGTAGCCGATGTGGTTGCGCTTGGCGATGTCCACGACGTCCTTGGCCTCTTGCAGCGTGACGCTCTTGCGTGCCTTGGGGTCGAACTGCGAGCGGGCGAAGCCGCAGAAGCCGCAGTCGGCGTTGCAGATGTTCGTGATGGCGAACTGGAGGTAGCCGGGGCCGCCGTGGTTCAGCACGTCCTTGAAGAGCTGCCAGCCGGAGGTCTTCGGGCGCGCGACGGGCTTGGAGAAGTCGGGGGCGGGCGACCGAGTGGGCGCGGTGGCGACGGGTGATTCAGTGACGGCGGTGCTCATTAAACGAGGGCTGGATAGTGGGGAGCGGGGGTTGGTCGGGCAAACTTTTCTTTGCGCCATCGGACCCGCTGGCTACGCTGCGCCCGCCTCATGAAGAACATCGTCTATTTCGACCTCGAGACGCAGAAGTCCGCCGATGACGTGGGCGGCTGGGGCAACATCCGCCGCATGGGCATGAGCATCGGCGTGACCTACAGCACGGCGGCGGGCGCGTATCGCATCTACGGCGAGCGCGAGGTGAACGAACTCATCGAGGAGTTGCGCCGTGCGGACCTCGTGGTGGGGTTCAACACGGAGCGTTTCGACTTCGAGGTGTTGCAGGGCCACAACGAGTTCTTCGACTACAGCACCCAACTGCGCTCGCTCGACTTGCTCGTGGACTTGACGAAAACCCTGCCGCACCGCGTCTCGCTCGACGCCATCGCCACGGCGTCGCTCGGCGTGGAGAAGACGGCGGACGGCTTGCAGGCGCTGCGGTGGTATAAGGAGGGCAAGCTCATGGAAATCGCCGAGTATTGCTGCTACGACGTGAAGGTAACGAAGCTGGTCCACGAGTTCGGCCAGGCGAACAAGCAGTTGTTCTACACGAACAAGTTCGGCGCGAAGCTCTCCGTGCCGGTGAAGTGGTGATCTCAATGGAGCGCGGCCTTCAGGCCGCTTCGATGTCCGTCCGCCAACGAGTTCCGTATGTCTGATGACCTGACCACCTTGAAGCGGGCTGAAGCCCGCGCTACGCTCGCGCCGGAGGCCCCGCGTGCCTCGCTCCTGCACGAGTTTCGCACCATCCTCCAGCCGCTCACGCTCGCCGAGCACTTCCCCACGCCGCAGCCACTCGAAGTCGAGTTGGGCTGCGGCGACGGCTCGTTCATCGTCGAGTGGGCGCAGCGGAATCCGGGGCGGAACCTCCTCGGTGTCGAACGCTTGCTGGGCCGCATCCGCAAGCCGGACAAACGCGGTCGCCGCGCCGGCCTGACGAACCTCAACCTCGTGCGCATCGAGATTGGCTACTTCCTCGAATACCTCCTGCCACCCGCGAGCACCGACGCCATCCACGTCTATTTCCCCGACCCTTGGCCAAAGGTGAAGCACGCGGGCAACCGCCTCATCAACGAGCGCTTCACCGCGCTGGCCCGCCGCGCGCTCAAGCCCGGCGGCGTGGTCCACCTGCGCACGGACCACGTGGATTACTTCGGCCAGATGCTCGCCGTCTTCCGCGCGGACAAATCGTTCGCTAAAGTGGAAACGCCCGCTGACCTCGCTGCCGTGACGACGGACTTCGAGCGGGAGTTTAACGCGAAGGGGATTCCCACGAACCGCGCTTCGTGGTGTTTGAGACAGGACTGAGGCGGGCACGACTTGAACCTGACGCCGAGTTCAGGGCCAAGGCCCGGTGGTCGGCAGCGTGCTGTGCTGCATCATCCAGATGGCGTCCTCATTGTTGCTAAGGACTCCACCGACCGGTGCCGGCGACAGGTAATTCGAGGTGGCCCATTTGTGCGTCTCCGCGTGGCCGTCCGAGAAATTAAAGGCCGTGGCCTTGTTGTGATAAACCCCCGGAAAGTCCGTCACGTTGACGGCGGAGTAGGTGGTGGTGCAGTCCGACCGGAAGAAGCCGTCATTGATCGTCTGGCTGCGCTCGTCGAGGGTGACGAAGTATTGATCGGGCGTCATGATGTCCTCCCGGCGCAAGTAAGGCGCGAACCCGGCGAAGATGTAGTCACCTTGCGTGCCGCCCATGTGGTTGTTCATGGACACACTGCGGGCGTTCACGGACTTGTCGCCAGGACACTTGTAGAGCGCCTCGTTTTTTGTGAATGGCCACAGCAGCCCGGTGGTGATGCTGGTGCTGTCCGGGGCACTGGTCAGCACCCACTGGCGGCACTGGACGAGGCGATTGTCGTATTCCTCCGCATAGAACTGCCACATGAACTGGAACTGCCGCATGTTGCTCATGCACTTGGTGCCGGTGGCCTTCTGCTGGGCCTTGCTCAAGGCGGGCAGCAGCATCCCGGCGAGAATCGCGATGATGGCGATGACGACGAGCAGTTCGATCAGAGTGAAGCCGTTCGGCTTTGCTCGGTTGGACCCAGGTAGGGTCGCGGGGGTGGGGGCTGGCTGGTTGTTCATGGCGATGAGTGGCTGCTGGGCCGACGCTACGCCGTCGCGCGCACGGGTCAAGCATGGGAGTCTGATAACGCAGGGCATCCCGACCACCGAGCTTCGTGGCGAATGACGGGGCGGTGAGCGGCTTCCAAGTGGGACGATGAAGTCCTTGCTTCCACTGCTGTTGCTGGTGAGCGCGTTAGCCTCCGGCTCCTCGCCCGCTCCCGCCGCCGAGCCGTTCTGGTTCAACACCCTCATTGCCAACTGGACGGACTACGGCACCCCGGAATACTTGGACTTCGTGGGCGAGGCCAAGCCGCAGGTCGCGCAGGTCGGCTTCTACGGCGTCACGTTTTACAGCGTGGCGCACACGCCGTTCGGCAAGGGCTACCCGGCGCACTTCCCCGTGCAGGGCACGAAGGAGTGCGGCGAGTTCTTCCGCAACCTCAACCTGGAAGTCCACGCGCGCGGCACCAAGGTCGTTGGCCACTTCAACACCACGTTCATCCTCGGCGACCCCGAGAAGCGCGCGGGCTTCTTCGACTGGTATCACAACGGCTGGGACACGAAGGCGCTTGGCCCGAAGCCCACGGCGAACCCGACCGAGATGCTGGCGGTGAACGCCGAGGGCAAGCTCATCACCACCTCCAGCTACAAGATCGGCGGCTGGCCCGAGTATCACGGCTGCCTCAACAACCCGCTCTGGCGCGCCTGCCTCAAGGCGATGATGACCGACGCCATCGCGCGCGGCGTGGACGGCCTCATCGCGAACTACTATTACCGCCGCGATTGCATGTGCACGCACTGCGTCGGCGGGTTCCGCGCGTGGCTGGGGACGAACTACACGGCGGCGCAGGTGAAGGAGCAGTTCGCCATCGCGGACTTGAAAGCGCACGCGTTCAAGGAAATCCCCTCGTGGCACGACCCAAAGATGACTTCGCCCTACAAGCTCGCCGCGTTGAAGTGGACGCAGCTCTCACTCAAGGCCGCGTTCGACGATGTGTTCATCACGCACGGGCGCAAGCTCAAGCCGGACCTGATGGTCGCGCAGTGGAATCACCTCGGCGGGTTCAACCAAATCAACGGCGACGAGCGCTGCCTGTTGCCCGGCGATGTCTGGGGCCGCGACGAAAGCTACCTCTGGTATAGCACCGGCAACGCGGCGTCGCAGACCGACCTCGCCAACGGCGACCTCGGTGACGGCACGCTGCAACTGCGCTACATCCGCGGCGCGTTCGGGCCGCGGCCGTTCGTGCTCGGCAAGTATGAGCAGACCCGCACGCGCGCGACCATCGCCGAGGGCATCGCCAACGGCGGCGCGGGGCTGGGCTTCTACGCGAGCTTCAAGAACCCGGCGGGCCGCGAAGCGATGACGACTTACTTCCGCTTCGCCCGTGAGCACCGGGACCTTTACGTCGGCGCGCAGCCGGCGGCCGAGCTGTTGCTCCTCTACCCGCGCAGCGCCGTGCAACGCGGCGATGTGGAACCGGTGGCGCGCTTCAAGGCCATCGGCAAGCAGCTCGCGCGGGAGGGCTACGCGTTCGACATCGTGCCGGACGACATCGTGACTGAGATGCAGATCGCCAGCCGACACGTCGTGGTCAGCACCAGCGCTGGTAGGGCCGACCTGCGGTCGGCCTTGTCCTCCAATTCAGAGCCAGGAGGCCGCGCGCAGCGCGGCCCTACCAGATTGGAAGTTGAAGTGATGCCCGCCGATGATTTAGTCGCTAAATGGCGGAAGGAATTTATCTCCGTCACCCGCCGCGAAGGCGCACCCACCGTCGTCACCTCCGTCCTCAGCCAGCCGAAGCGCCGCCTCATCCATCTCGTGAATTACAACCGCGAGGAGCCGCCGAAGACCGCCACGATGGGCCGTGGCCCACACGAAGAGAAACCCGTTGCCGTCGAGAACCTCACCATCCGGCTCGCGCTCCAGCCCGGCGAGCGGGTGAAGTCCATCCGCCTGCTTTCCCCGGACGCCGAGGTGAGCAGCGGTCCCGCTGGCTGGGTGCAGCGCAACCGCGAAGCGGTCTTCATCGTGCCACGGATGTTGATCTACACCGTCGCCGTGGCGGAGCTGGAATAGGCGCGACTGTAGCGGCGCTCGGTGAGCGCCGGCGTTGTAAAACCCGGCGGTCACAGACCGTCGCTACAGCACGCCTGCCACTCTCGAAACGAACAATTGCTTGACGCCCCCCACCCTTACGCATTGCATTGCCGCCCATGAAGAAATTGCTTTTCGGTCTGTGCGGAGCGGCAGTGCTGGCCTTGGCGGGCACGGGGTGCATCACCACCGTGGACGGCCACAAGTCGGCGGGCGTGCCCTTCCGCAAGGACTCCATCGTCAGCCGCTACCAGATTCCGGTCGCGACGGTGTTTGACGCCGCGAAGGAAGTGCTCGCCGGCGAGAAGGGCGGCCTGGGCGTGCTGCAGGCCGAGAACCGCGTCAACAACTCGCTCGTCGCCAAGGTCAACACCCGCATGGTCTATGTTAAGATCGCCGAGGTGGAGCCGAACATCACCGAAGTCGTCGTGCAGGTCCGCACGGACGCCGGCTGGCCGGACGTGGACTGGGCGGCGGAGATCGACAAGCAGATCGCGCTGCGCCTACGCCCGTGAGCCGCAGCTAGATTCCTTTCCGAACCGAAAGCCGAGGATCACTCCTCGGCTTTCTTCTTTTCAAACTTGCTGACGGGCTGGAGGTAAAGCATCGCCGTGGCGGCGCGGTGTGCCGCCGCGCTGTTGGGGAACAGCTCCTGGATGCGCTTGAGCGTCGCGCGTCCGGCCTCCACGTCGTTGAACAATTTCACCTGCCAGTCGGCTATCTGGTGCAACCACCGCACGACTTCCTGCTTGGGCTGGCCGGGCGTGGTGATGAGGATTTCCAGCTCCTGCAACCCGCGCTCGCAGAACTCGAACTGCTCGACATAGAGCCGCGCCAGCTCCTCGCGGGCGACCCAGTCGTTTGCATTCTTCGCCAACCGGTCGCGCAGCCGGCGCTCTTCGGCGTTGATGTCCGGCCTCTCCGGCGGGACGAACTTCTTGCGCCGCAGGCCGAGCTTGCGGTCGAACTCCGGCAGGGCGATGGGGCGGTGGTCATCCTCGCGCGCGAGCATCTCGGGCGTCGTGTGATTGGCGAGACGCTGCTCCGCGTGGAGCGCCGCGTTGGTGCCGGCCAGCAGCGTGGTGATGCGCTCGAGGGCGAGCCGGGCCGACTCGCTGTCCCGGCCGAACTTGAGGTGCCAGTCGGCGGCGGTGTTGAGGGCGTAGGCGGTCTGGCCGGTCGTGAGATTTTTCAGTTGGAGCGCTTCCTCAATGACAGTGATCGCGCCCGGCAAATCCTCCGAGTGCTCGGCCAGCAGTGTGGCGAGCCGCATCCGCCCGTCGAAGTCCTCGGGGAACTTCTCCAGTTCGGCGCGCACGGCAGCGATGGCAGCGGGAAAGTCCCCCGCCATGCGCCGGGCCTCGGCGTGGGAGTAGTAGGGCTTGGGTTCGAGCGGGGTCTTGTCCTCGAAAAAGCCAGCGAGTTGGTTGCCGACCAGGCCGATGATCTCCTCCCGCCAGATCACGCCTAACGCCAGCGCGGAGGACATTCCGACCCCCAGTCCAAAGACGGCTCTCAATCCGCCTTGCCGAAACCAAGCCACGCCATATCGAACGAACAAGAAACCAACGAGCAGACTTGCCGAGAACTTGATGACGAAACCCCACGGCCCCGACTCGTCCTGCTGCAAGCGCCACCAGATGAACCAGCCAAGGCCGGCCAGTCCGACAGTCCATTCCAGAATCTTGAGCGCGGTGTCCATGTGGGCGGCGATGCGGCGAGTCTGCCCGTGACGCGTGGGTTGTCAAAGCCGCGCTGGCCGCCGGGAAAACTCTTCACCTTCCTCCGCCGCGCGCTATGCTCCCGCCATGTTCAGCTTGAAATTCGTTCTGCCGCGTTGGGCGTGCGCGTTGAGCGCCCTCGCCTGCGTCACCACCGCGTTTGCCGCCACGCCTTCACTTCAGTTCACCCTGCAAAAACGCGTCGAGACCAAGCCCGGCTCCGGCGAGTTCCGCGTGACGACCACCGCCGAGGCGTGGAACCCCAAGCAGACCGCCATCATCGTCTGCGACATGTGGGACCTGCACCATTGCAAGAACGCCGTCACCCGCGAAGGCGAGCTGGCCCCGCGTATGAACGACCTGCTGGAGAAGGCCCGCGCCCAAGGCGTCTTCATCATCCACGCGCCGAGCAGTTGCATGAAGCCCTACGAGGGCCACCCGGCGCGCGAGCGGGCCAAGGCTGCGCCGAAGGCGGCGAACCTGCCCGCTGAAATTGGCGCGTGGTGCAAACAGATCCCCGCCGAAGAGCAGGGCAAGTATCCGATTGACCAGACCGACGGCGGCGAGGACGACGATGCAGCGGAGCACGCCGCCTGGGCGGAGGAACTCAAGGCGAAGGGCCTGAACCCGCGCGCGCCGTGGACGCGGCAGATTGACGTGCTGAAGATTTACGACCACGACGCCATCAGCGACTCCGGCGTGGAGATTTGGAATCTGCTGGAGCAGCGCGGCATCGCGAACGTCATCCTCATGGGCGTCCATGTGAATATGTGCGTGGCGGGCCGGCCCTTCGGCCTGCGGCAGTTGGCGAAGAACGGCAAACACGTGGTGCTCATGCGCGACTTCACCGACTCGATGTATAACCCCGCGCGCTGGCCGTTCGTGGACCACTTCCGCGGCACGGAGCTATTCATCGAGCACTTGGAAAAGTATGTCTGCCCGACCATCACGTCGGACCAACTGCTGGGCGGGAAGTCGTTCACTTTCAGCCGCGCGCCGCAGCGGAAGAACTGAGGGGACACCATTGCGGCGTGCAGCCGCTGCCGGCTCGGTCAACGCGGGCGCATGGCGCTCCTGCCGGCATTACCAACTGGTCGCGAAGAAGACGAAGACCCCGATGACTGCGGCCACGCCGAGGAAGATTAGGATCCATGTCCCCATCCCGGAGCGCTCCTGATTGTTCGGGTCTTCAAAGGGCACGTTGGGCATAATTGACTTCAGCTTGTGACGAACTCGTTACTCAAAGGCCAACCGGCCAACCGACATTTGCCAGTGTCGAAAACCTGCCAGACGGACGACTGGCCAACAAGGCCAAAGACGGTTTCGGAGGGCGGCCGGGCGCATTTTGACCCCGTGGCTGAAGGAGGCCAATGGGCCGCCGGTGTGGCAGGAGCGCGGCGTTTACGCCGCAGAGGACTGGCCCTGTGAGGAGCGTTTGTATCACTAACTAACCCTCACCCTGCTGCGGCATGAATGCCGCGCTCCTCACCACAATGACAGGATTCGCCTAGGGCAGCCTCGCTCAATGCGAGCGGCGGCACGGAGGCAGGGTGAAGTCGCGTGTGGTGCGCGGGGCGAAGCGGCGGACAAGCCCTCAATCCACGAACGCAAACTCGTTCAGATTGAAGAGCACGCGACAGGCGTTGGCCAGGCCGTGCTGCTGGGCGTAGGCGAGGAGGTTGGCTTGCTCCTCCGGCGACGGCGCTCGGGCCAACGCTTCGCGGAAGGCGCGGGCCAGCTTTGCGTTCAAGTCGCCGCCGCCCGCGTCCAGCTTGGCGGCGAAGTGCTTCGACATCGTGACCATGAGGCCGTTGTTCAGCAGCGCAAGGGCTTGCAGCGCGGACACGCTTTCGTTGCGCTTGCCGACCTGCATCGAGGGGTCCGCGCAGTCGAGCGTCGTCATGAATGGCTGCGTCTGAGAGCGCACGAGGAAGCGATAGACGGAGCGCCGGTGCGACTTCGGGTCCTCGGGGTCGTGCAGGTGATACTGGTAGTGGGGCGAGTGCTCCGGCTTCTCGACGATGAAGTCCTGGAAGGCCGGCCCGCCCAGCTTCGGGTCGAGCTTGCCGGCGACGAAGAGGGTCGCGTCGCGCACCGCCTCGGCGTCGAGCTTGCGGCGGTTTTGGCGGGAGAGGAATTGATTCTCGGCGTCGAGAGTCGCGGGGGGTGAAGCGGCGGGAGCGCCGCCCACACGAGCCTCTTTAACTCTTCCACCCTTCAACTCTTCAACTGTGCCTGCGCTCGCCTGCCGATACGTCGCACTCGTCACGATGAGCCGGTGCAGCTTCTTCACCGACCCGCCGCCGTCGCGGAACTCCACGGCCAGCCAGTCCAGCAGCTCCGGATGCGTCGGCAGCGCGCCCATGCGGCCGAAGTCGTTCGGCGTCTCCACGAGGCCACGACCGAAGTGGTATTGCCAGACGCGGTTCACCAGGCTGCGCCAGGTCAGCGGGTTGTCCGGCGAGGAGAGCCACTTGGCCAACGCGGCCCGGCGCTCGCCCTCGCTGTGCTCGGCGGGCAGCGCGAACTCGCCGGGCAGGCCCGTGAGATAACTCGGCGCAGCGGGCACCACTTCGTCCTTCGGCTGCTTCACGTCGCCCCGGTGAAGGACTTTGATGACACGCGGCTTGCCACCGCTCGGCCCCGTGCCGGCGAAGGAGCCGCTGCCGTGATGCACCGTGCCGGCGAAGACCACCTCGGGCTTCGGGAATGTCTTCAGCTCCGTCGCCACTTGCTCCAACTCCTTCGCCAGCGCGGCGAGTTGGGCGCGAGCCTGGGCGTCGGTGAACTTCGCGAGCAGCGCCTCCCGCTGCGCGCGCAGCTCGGCCAGTTCGCCGGAGTTGTCGCCGGCGGGCGCGATGTCGTCGGTGAGGTTCGACTTGCGCCAGCGCGGCGGGGCCTCGATGGAGTCGAGCGCGGTGACGGTGGCCTTGAGCGCGACGTTGCTGCCCATGCTGTCGAAGACCTGCACCTCGGCCAGCGCGAGGATGAAGTCGTTCTGTCGCGGTGCGAGCTTCATGGCGGTGAGGCGGAGGTAGCGGGCCGTCGCGCCCATGCTCTTGAACGTCTGCGGCGCGATGCCGGGATTGACGAAATCCACCGCCGTCTTGTCCGCGACAGCCACGACGCCGGACTTGAACTGCGCATCCTCACTCGCCTCCACCTTGAACCGCACCGGGAAGCCGAAGCCCGCCCCAATCTTGTTGAAGTCGTCGTAGCACGGGCGCAGCACCACGCGGTCAATCACCACGCTGCGGCCCAGGTCCACCTGCACCCACTTCGCCGTGTCCTGCGCCGCGGCGGTGGCACTGTGATAGCCATACTCGGGACGCAGCCCGCCCTTCGCCTTGCTCGCGACTTCGATGCGCTGGTCGAGCACTTCCAGTTCTTTTCCAGCGGCGAGCTTGGGCTTGTTCTCCAAGGCCGCGCGGCGCGCGATCAACGTGCGCTGCTGGTGTTCCAGTTCGGCGAAGCGCGCCGTCAGCTTCGCGTCGGTGAAATACTTTTTGTCCGCCCGGTCCACGGCGGCGAACACGGCGTGCAGCCGGTAGTAATCGCGCTGGGGAATCGGGTCGAACTTGTGGTCGTGACACTGCGCGCAGCCGATGGTGAGGCTGTTAAAGGTCTGCAAGGTGTTCGCGACCATGTCATCGCGGTCGAGGTGGCGCGCAATCTTCCCGTCAATCTTCGTCTCCGGCACTTCCGCGTGGCCGATGAAATCCCACGGCCCCGCAGCGATGAAACCCAGCGCCTCCACGCCGTCGCGCGTGCCGGGGAAGAGCACGTCGCCGGCGACCTGCTCTTGGATGAAGCGCGCGTAAGGCCGGTCCTCGTTGAAGGCGCGGATGACGTAGTCGCGATAAGGCCAGGCGTTCGGGCGGGGCTTGTCCTTGTCGTAGCCGTGAGTGTCGCCGTAGTGGACGACATCGAGCCAGTGGCGCGCCCAGCGCTCGCCGTAGTGCGGGGAGGCGAGGAGCTTGTCCACGAGATTGCTGATGGCCGATTGCCGATTGCCGATGGGGGAACACTCGCGCACGAACGCCTCAACCTCCTCCGGCCTCGGCGGCAGGCCGAGCAGGTCGAAGTAGAGCCGGCGAATCAACACGCGCGGCTCGGCCTCGGGCGACGGCGTGAGTTGCTTCTCCGCGAGCTTGGCGCGGATGAAGGCATCCACGGGATTCTGACTCCTGACTTCTGACTGCTCCCCGCCCGGCACCGCCGGCCGCACCAGCGGCTTGAGCGACCACCAGTCGGTGGAGCTGGCCTTCGTGCTCTTCTCCGCCGCGCCTCCGACAGCAAGCAGGCCGAACAGCAGCAGCGCAGCCCAACCGAGCCGAACGCCACGGGAGCGCGGACGCCCGCGGACGCAGCCGGGGTCGGCGGGCGTTTGTGCTGCGGACGTGGGCGTCCGCGCGCTAGGCTGAAAGTTCACGTAAGGGTTCATCGGATGAGACGCGTTGCCGGGCTCCTACTTGACCAGTTCCCCCACCAACAAAATCGCCCCGGGGAAAAACGCCGTGCCGTCGTAACGCTCGGGCTTGTCCATCTTATTGTCCCGGGTCGCGAGCATCTTCGCCTTGTCCGGCTGCTGCGGGTGAATTTCGATTTTGACCGTGTGGACTTGGTCCGGCAGCTCGGTGCCAAGACTGAGCGTCGCGAGCCGGTGATAGGTGCAGTAGCTGTCGAAGCGCGGGACGGTGCGTGGCGACTGGTCGTCGAGCGTCACGATGACCTGCCCGCAGTCGGGACCGATGATGTCGTAGATGGCGGCCCGCGTGCCTCGGAACTTGAAGGAGAGCGTCGCACCGGCCTGCGAGCCTTTGTGCAGGGCGGTCATGCGGTTCGCCCAGCGTTTGCCGAAGGCGTCGGTCTTCGCGTCGAGTAGGGCGAAGTCCTTGGAGAGCGTCGCCGCATTGATAGGCAACAGCTTCGCGTGCTCGTAGTTCGTCGCGATGAATGGCGTGCCCAGCTTGTGTGCGCCCGTGGACTTTGAGGCCTCGCGCATCACCGGCAGCGACCGCGCCACGGCCTGCAAATACAGCTCGTGCCCCGTCTCGACGTGCGGATGCACGCCGTCCGGCGCGAAGACGAATTTGTCCCCCGCCTTCGCCTTCTCCTCCGGCGTCTTGGGCAGCGGCGCTTTCCAGACCAGCTTGCCGTCCTTCGCCAACCGCGCGACCTCCATGCACATGTGGATGCTCGGGATGCCGTAGTGGTCCGCGACCTTCTCCATCGCGCTGGCGGCGCGCGGGAACTTGCCCTCCAGCATCGGCGGCGAGAGTTGCTCCGTGATGGTGTAAACGAACGCGATGTCGCACTGCGGCAACGTGCGCCACGCCTGCCGCACGATGCCCTCCATGCAGCGGTGAATCTGCTCGGGCGACGCGAGCCCGTCGTTCACCGCGAACTCGACGAGGAGCAAATCCGGCTTCGCATCCAGCACGTCCTGCTTAAGCCGGAACACGCCGAGGTCCGAGCCGGTGCCGCCGATGGCCGCGTTAATCTCCGAGAACTTCGCCGTCGGGAAAGTCTTCTGAAAATGCGCCAGCGTCTTGGGCCGCCAGCCCGGCTGCGCGGTGATGGAACCACCGAGATAGCCCACCTTCACCTCAGCCCCGGTGGTGCTGGCCTTCGCGAAGAAGTTCGGCAAGCCCGCGCGCGGCCGGCACTCCTGCGCCGAGGCGAGGGGGAAGTCCTGGGCGGCGGCGGCCAAGGTGACGGCCAGCAAGCTGACGAGCTGGCGGAGGAACTGGAAAGCGACGGGCATGGATGGCGTTGGGTTGACGAATTGTCCCCGCAGAGTGTCCGACGGCGGGCGGCGTCTCAAGCGAGATTACCAACGCCGGCAGGGGTTCTCGATCAGCCTCGACCTGAAGCTCACCGGCGCGTCGCCGAGTCAGGTGAGAGGGATTCTGCTGCAAGCGACTTTTGCATTCGCGTCGCCCGGCCGCTGGGCTAGCCTTCACCAAGTTCAATCCAAATTTTGTCGCGCATCGCATGAGACTCGCTTCGTTCCTCGCCACACTGGTTCTGGCCCTGTCCGTCACGCGGCCGGCCAACGCCGCGCTCGCCGCGCCGGACTTCACGCTGGTGCAGGCGCTCTTCAAGAAGCACTGCGTCGAGTGCCACTCGGTCACGGACGCGGAGAACAATCTCATCCTCGAGACCTACACCTCGCTGATGAAGGGCGGCGACGGCGGCGTGCCCGTGGTGCCGGGCAACAGCAACGCGAGCCTGCTGATGAAGTCCATCGAAGGCCGCGACGGGAAGAAACTCATGCCGCCCGGCAAGAAGAAGAAGCTGGAGGCGTCCGAACTGGCCCTCATCAAGGTGTGGATTGGCAGCGGAGCCAAGCCGCCCGCCATTGCCACCGAGCCGGTGCGCGAGTTGGTCACGCCGAAGATTGCGCCGCGCGTCACGCCCCGGAAATCCATTCAGTCCGTTGCCTTCGCCGCCCAGCTCAACGTCATCGCCGTCGCGCGCTACCGCGAGGTCGAACTGCGCGACGCCGAGTCCGGCGCGGTGCGGCACACGCTCACGGGCATTCGCGGCAACGTGAACTCGGTGGCCTTCTCCACCGACGGCCAGTGGGTCGCGGCGGCGGGCGGCGAGCCGGGCTTGCAAGGGCAGGCAGCCATCTGGCGAGTCGCGGATGGCTCGCTCGTGCGGAAGTTCGAGGGGCATTTCGACGCGCTCTACTCCGTGGTGCTCTCGCCCGATGGCAAGCTGCTGGCCACCGGCAGTTACGACCAGAAAATCAAGCTCTGGGACACCGCCACCGGCGCGGAAGTCCGCACGCTCACCGGCCACAACGGCGCGGTCTATGGCCTCGCCTTCCGCCCGGATGGCAAGGTCCTCGCCAGCGCCAGTGGAGACCGCACGGTGAAGCTCTGGGAAGTCGCCACCGGCAAGCGGCTCGACACCTTCTCGCAGCCGACGAAGGAGCAATACACCGTCGCCTTCAGCCCGGACGGACGGCGGCTCGTGGCGGGCGGTGTGGACAACCGCATCCGCCTCTACGCCGTGAGCGCGGGCGCGGTGGAGGGCACGAACCCGTTGCTCGAAGCCAAGTTCGCCCACGAGGGCGCGGTGCTGCGCATCGTCTTCGCCAGCGACGGCGCCACGCTCCTCTCCAGCGCCGAGGACCGCACGGTGAAGTGGTGGGACGCCGCCCAACTCGTCGAGCGCGGCCATCTGGACACACAGCCCGACCTCGCCCCCGCCGTGGCGTTCACCGCCGGCAACACGCGCTTCGTCGTCGGCCGACTGGACGGTTCGCTACAATTCTTCGACGCGAAGACGGGCCAGCCGGGACCGCTGACGGGGAGGATTCAGTAGCGTGGCGTTGCCGCCCGACATGAACGAACCGTGGGCATCGGATTGGGCGGTGACGCACGCCAGCGCGCTGGCGCGGAGTTTCCGGCATTGGCTGGGCCGCGACCTTTGGCCCGGCCTCGCGGAGCCACGAGCCTTGGCGGAAGCCCTGTTTGCCGCGCCCTTCGTCCTGGTCTCGCATGGCACGGAGGCGGACCCGGTGCTGAACTATGGCAACCGCGCCGCGCTCGCGCGCTGGGAAATGTCCTGGGACGAACTCACCCGCACGCCGTCGCGTCTGACCGCCGAGCCGGTTGCTCGCGAGGCGCGCGCGCCTGCTGGCGGAGGTGACGCGGCATGGGCACATCGCGAACTACGCCGGGGTGCGCATCGCGAAGTCGGGCCGGCGCTTCCGCATCACCGAGGCGGTGGTGTGGAACTTGCGGGATGCAACGGGTGCGCTGTGCGGGCAGGCGGCGCGGTTCGACCGCTGGGAGGATTTGTGAACGCTGTCCCGCTCCATCTCGCGCGCTTGCTGGTCGGCCTTGCCTGGCTGTCGGTGGGTTGCAAACAGGAGGCTGCGCCTGTGCCTGCGCCCAAGGCCAGCTCACCGGTCGCAGTTGCGCCCGCGCCCGCGCGCGAGCCGATGCCAAACGCCGTCCCGCGCCCGGCGCACATCATCCTCGTGAGCTTCGATGGCGCGCGCCCGGAGTTCGTGCAGCAGGCACGGATGCCCACCCTGCACGCGATGGCGCGCGAGGGGGCGACGACCTGGACTGCTCAGAGCATCGTGCCGCCGCTCACGCTGCCGGCGCACACGTCCATGCTCACCGGCCTCGCGCCGGAGGAGCACGGGGTCTATTGGAACTACTGGATGCCCGCCTTCGGCACGTTGCGCGCGCAGACCATCTTCATGCTGGCCAAGTCCAACGGCCTGTCCGCCGCCGTCTTCTCGGGCAAGGACAAGCTCGCCTACCTCTTCCCCACTGGCTCCGTGGACCGCGTGTCCTTCCCGCTCACGGACCCACGGGACTGGTCGGGCACGAACGTCTTCTCCGCGCGCGACGTGGCGGCGCAGGCGGTGAACTACTTCGCGGAACGCAAGCCGCACCTGCTCTTCGTGCATTTCCCGGACGCGGACATGGCGGGGCACTTCTACGGCTGGCCTTCGCCGGAGCAGTTCGCCGCGCTGGCTGAATGCGACGCGGCGCTCGCCCTGTTGCGCGCCGGCGTGGAGCGCAGGGCGGCGACCAATGTCCTCTACCTCCTCACCGCCGACCACGGCGGCAACGGCCTCAGCCACGGGGTGGACCGCCCGCAAGACATGACCATCCCGTGGATTGCCTGGGGCGCGGGCGTGCGGCGCGGTCATGCCCTGACGAATCCCGTGTCCCTGCCCGACACCGCCGCGACCATCGCGTGGCGCTTCGGCTTCGCGCTGCCGGCGAACGCCGTCGGCAAGCCGGTGCGCGAGGCGTTTGATACCAGTTCCCGGTGAAAGTCCGGAGCATGCCAACCGACGCCACACCGAGCGCCTGCGCGGCACGCAATGCCACGTGCCTGACGCGCGCCTCGGCCAACGCCTCCTTTGCCCATGACTGAAACTTCGCCCGCGCCAAACCCCGTGCCGGCGGCTCCCAGCCGTCGCCCGTTGGCTTCGGAATCACTGGCCGCGTCCGAGCCATCGGGCACCGCAGACGGCGACTGGAAGTCGCCGGCACTGCCCGACCTCCGCTCCAGCCCGCTCGACCGCGCCGAAGTCGAGCACCTCCTGCGCGCAAGCCCGGGTGCCGGGACCGAGGCGCTGGCGGAAGGCCGCTCAAAGGCGGGCGGCTCGGGGCCGTCCTCGAATCACGTCTGCAACGGTCCCGTCTGTAGAGGCAATGCCTGAACGCCTTTCTCGCCGTTGCACGCGCCGTGTTGCCGCTGGCTTCGCGGCCGTCGGCCTCGGGCTCTCAGCTACGCTCGGAATGGTGGCCCGGGCCGCCGACGCGCCTTTGCGGCAGGTGGTGGACGTCCAGGTGCGGGCCGCGTGGAAGCAGGAGAAGCTCAAGCCGGCGGCGAAGGCGGACGATGCCACGTTCCTGCGTCGCGTGCAGCTCGACTTGCTCGGCACCATTCCGACGCACGACGAGGCGCGGGCTTTCCTCGACGACCCGGACTCGTGGAAGCGCGACAAGCTCATCGTGCGACTGCTCGACGACCCGCGCTTCGCCGCGCACCAGACGACCCTGTGGGACCTCACGCTCTTCGGTCGCCAGCCGCCGAACCCGGACACGACGCGCAATCGCACGGCGTTCCGCGAATGGCTCACCGCGAAGTTCGCGAAGAACGAGCCGCTCGACCGCTGGGTGCGCGCGCTCTTGCTCGCGGAGGAGGAAGGTTCGGAGCTGTTCTACGCGGCTTACAGCAACAAGCCGGAGGATTTGACCGAGGCCTTCAGCCGGATTTTTCTGGGCACGCAGCTCCAGTGCGCGCGCTGTCACGACCATCCTTACACGGACTTGAAGCAGCGGGATTTCTACGGCATGGCGGGCTTCTTCGTGCGGCTCGTGGTGATGGACCAAGGCAGCAGCGGCTCCGGCGAGAAGCAGATGAAGAAGTTCAAGATTGGCGAGAAAGGCAGCGGCGACGTGCTCTTCGCGGGCAACATGAAGGACGCGAAGCCCGGCAAGAAGGGCGAGCCGGTGAAGCCCGCGTTCCTGCGCGGCGGGGCGCTCGAGGAGCCGCCCGTGCCGGCGGGGTTCAAGGAACCGGAGTTCAAGTCCGGCACGAAGTCGCTGCCCAAGCCGGAGTTCTCGCGCAAGGAGAAGCTCGCCGAGTGGGCCACGGCTCCGGCGAATCCGTTCTTCGCGCGCGCGGCGGTGAATCGCGTTTGGGGGCAGCTCATGGGGCGTGGTATCGTGCATCCCGTGGACGACTTCGAGGCGGACAACAAGCCCGCGCTGCCGGCGTTGCTCGACGCGCTCACGCAGCAGTTCGTCGCGCACCAGTTCGACCTGAAGTGGCTCATCGGGGAGTTGGTGCGCAGCGAGACCTATCAGCTCGCCAGCAGTGGTCCGGCGAAGGAGGCATTGCCGAAGTTCTATGAGCGCGCGCGGCTGCGGCCGCTCTCGGCGGAGGAAATAGTGGCCGCGCTCAAGACCGCCGGCGGCGACCCGGCGATGAAGAGCGACGGCGTGACGGGTGACTATTTCACCCGCTATTTCGGCGAGCCGACGAATGGGCAGGGCGAGTTTCAGGGCCGCCTCAGCGAGCACTTGTTCCTGAACAACAGCGACAACGTCCGCGCGTTCCTCCGGCGCAAGAAGGGCAACCTCGCGGACTCCATCCTGCTCTCGACCGAGCCGTGGGAGGCGCGCGTGGACCGGCTGTTCCTCGCGGTGCTCACGCGCCTGCCGAGCACCGCCGAGCGCGGGAAGTTCGTGACGTATTTGCAGAGTGACCCGAAGCCGGAGCCGCTGGTCGAAGAGGCGCTGTGGGTGCTGGTGAACCTGAGCGAGTTCCGTTTCAACCACTGAGCGAAGGCTCCGAAAGGACCACCGAGACACGATGAACACCGAGGAAGACAGGGGCTCCTCGGGTCGCGATATCGTCGTGTGCCGTTGGCCTCTCGCCGCCGGCAAGCCGGTGAAGGAACTCGGCGAGCCGCGCGGCGGGCAGCTCAAAGATTAGATCCACGCGCGCTCCTTCTCCCCCGACGGCAGGCACGCGCCTCGCCCCCGCTGACATGGAGCGGTTCGTCCACGTCTGACAGCTCGGCGGAGCAAGGAACGGATCGGGCCACCCGCGCTCAGGGGGTCGGCAAACGTGCGACCACCACCCGCTCCACAGTCTCCACCGTCACGCCAGCCCGCGTGAAGCGCGTCGTGAGCGAACCGGTCTCGGTCAAGCGCAGGACCGTCGCTCCGCTGCGGGCCAGGCGCGCGAGCAGGGCGGGCTTCGCGCGTTTGCGGATGGGGTAGTCCGCGTCGGCCACGAGGATGAGGTGCGGCTGAATCGCGGCGAGCAACTCATCCCCCAGCGGTTCGCCCTGTTCCGGCAGGGCTGCTACCACGAGGTCCGCGCGCAAGTCTCCGCCGCGCGCGAGCAACGCCCGCTGCCCCAGCGCGCCGAGTTCGGAGAGCAACAGCACCCGGACGCCGAGCCACTCGCCGCGCAGGACGAGCGCCTGGTCGTCGGCGCGCTCGAACTTATCCGCAGCGGCGGGATGCAGGACTTCCCAGCCCGCGACGCCGTCGCTGGCGGCCACGGTCTTCCACCGTGCGGGGTCGGCGGCGAGTTGTTTGAGCGCATCACGATAGGCCGGCGAGCGCGAGCGGGCGGGGCTGGTGAACGTGAGCGCGGGGCGTAGTTCCGGCGCGAGGAGTTTGAAGCCTCCGACGCGCCGCTGGTCGCCGTGGGTGAGCACGAGATTCGGCAGCGTGTTGACGCCCTGCCCACGGAGGAACGGCTTCACCAGAAAGTTCGCCGCTGATTCGCTGCCGCAATCCACGAGCAGGTCACGGGCGCGCCCCGGCGCATCGGCGAAGACGACATTGGCCCCCTGACCTACCACCGTCAGTCGCACCTCGTCGCGCGTGCGAAAGGCGCCGACGAGCCAGACGCCTGCCAGTGCGATCAGCGTCCCCCACGCCCACCGGCGCTTGCCCGGCGTCCACAGCCAGCCCGTGAGCGCGAGCGCCACCGCCGTGTAGAACCCGAAGAACTCGCAGGTCGTCGGCGTGCGGACGTAGAAGAACGCGCCGGGCAGCGTGATGCTCCACTGGCTGAACCAAATCATCCCGCGCATGAAGAGCCAACCCGCGTGATTGAACGCGTCGGTGGCCCACGGCAGCCAGTCGCCGGTGACGAGCGCGCCGAGGTTGCACATGAGCGCGCCGCTGCTCAGGGGCACGACCACGAGGTTCGCCAGCAAGCTCCCCGGCGTGACCAGATGAAAGTAGTAGGCGATGAGCGGCAGTGAGCCGACCCACGCCGCCAGCGACGTGGCGAAACTGGTTGTGACCAACCGCACCGGCGCGTCTAGCCACCGCCGCCAGCGTGGGCGCAATTCGTCCGGCAGGAACGGGTCGGTCTGGAGCAGGCGTTGCCGCAAGTCCTCGAACGGCGGCAGCAGCAACGCTAGGGCGAGCACCACGAAGAACGAGAGCTGGAAGCTGGCCTGGAACAATTGCGTCGGCTCCCAGAGCAAGATGATGAAGCCGGACGCGGCGAGGGAGTTGAGCAAATTGCTCGGCCGGTGCAAGGACCAGCCCGCGATGATGACGCTCATCATAATGGTCGAGCGGATGGCCGAGGACTGCCAGCCCGTCGCCGCCGTGTAGAACCAGATGAGCGGGACGATGACCGCGCCACACGCGCCGCGCGGGAGTTGCAGCGCCCGCAGCACCGCCACGAGAATCCCCGCGATGAGCGCGATATGCAGGCCGGAGATGGCGAAGATATGCATCGTCCCCGACCGCATGAACGGCTCGGAGACCTCGTCCGTCAGCGCCGTTTTCCAGCCCAGCGTCATGGCCCAGAGCAACCGCAACTCCTCGTCCTCCACCGGCAGGCCGCGCGCGAGCGTGCGCTGCGACCACGCGAGGAAGCGGTCGGCGACGGGCGGCTGAGAACTTGTCCCGGCCACGAGCCGCCAGTCGTTCGTGTCCGCGCACTGGAACTGGAAGTAAATGCCCTGCCACGCGAGGAAGGCGCGGTAGTCGAACAGCCCCTCCGCCAAAGCGCCGCGCGGTTCGCGGAGGATGCCGGTGAGTTCCACCACGCGGCCCGTGAAGTAGTTCGTCGCGAGCACGCCGGGCGTCGTGACGGCGACGAGGCCCGTGGCCGGCTGCCATTCGCCGCCCCGGCGGAGGGCCTCGACCTCCACGACCGCGTGTGCGCGCCACGACTCCTGCCCATCCCGCTCGAAGACCCGGAGCGTCGGCGTCTCCGTCAGGCGGGCCCGCAGCGCGACCAGTTCCGGCTTGCCCGAAGTAAGCCCGCGCAAGTCCACCGGTGAGAGCACGGCGGACTGGAGCGACAGGTTCAGCCAGCCCAGGCTCACCAGCAGCGGCCACATCGCCGCGCGGCGCCAGCGCGGGAACAACGCCACCGCGCTGGCCAGCGCCCCGGCGGTGAGGAACAACGTCGCCAGCGGCAGGGGCAACCGCCAGCCGCCCCACACGCCCGCGCCATACGCCACTGCCACCGGCACGAGCGGGTGGCGGCGGCAGAAGGCCCCGAACGCGTCGGTGGCAGGCCCGGCGGCGTGCGGGGCGGCAGTTTGGTTTCCCTCGTCGTTCAAAGCGTGGTATCGCGGCGAGAGTAGGAAACCGACACCGGGATGCAACCCCGCTTTGGTGGACAGTCCTTGACGATAAAGATGGTCGGGATGGTGAGATTTGAACTCACGACCTTCTGAACCCCATTCAGACGCGCTACCAAGCTACGCTACATCCCGAACCATCGTGTCTCGCCGCAAGCGACAAGGCAGGCGCATACTAAGAGCCGTCCGCTTGCTTTCAATCCCTATTTCGTGCGCGCTCGCCAACTGGGCTGCCTCTCGTAACCTACCGCCGTGAACCGCGCCCACGCCCTCGGCACCTTGCAGGAGCAGCCCACGCTCTGGGACGTGCTCGTCATCGGTGGCGGCGCGACGGGCTTGGGCGTGGCGGTGGACGCGGCGGCGCGCGGGCTGAAAACGGCGCTCGTGGAGCAGAGTGATTTCGCGAAAGGAACTTCCAGCCGGAGCACGAAGTTGATTCACGGCGGCTTCCGCTACTTGAAGCAAGGCAACGTCGCCCTCGTGCGAGAGTCCCTGCGCGAGCGCGGGCTGCTGCTGCGGAACGCGCCGCATCTCGTCCAGCCGTTGAACTTCGTCGTGCCCTGCTATCACTGGTGGGAAGCGCCTTACTACGGAGTCGGGCTGAACCTCTACGACTGGTTCGGGGGAGGGCTTGGGCTGGCGCCCTCGCGCCACCTGTCCCGCAGCGAGATGCTGGAGCGCTTGCCGAACTTGCAGTCCTCCGGCCTGCGCGGGGGCATCCGCTATCAGGACGGCCAGTTCGATGACGCGCGGCTCGCCATCGCGCTCGCGCAAACCGCGACCACCCTCGGCGCGAGCGTGGCGAACTACGTGCGCGTGGGCTCGCTGCTAAAAAACGATGGGCGCGTCGTCGGCGCGCGGGTCTGCGATGCGGAATCGGGCAAAGATTTTCCGGTCCACGCTCGCGTGGTCATCAACGCGACCGGGGTCTTCAGCGACTCAGTTCGGCGCATGGATGAAGCCAGCGCGCCGCCGGTTATTGCCGCGAGCCAGGGCGCGCACCTAGTCCTCCCGCGCCGATTCCTCGAGGGCAACACTGCGCTCATGGTCCCGCGCACCGACGATGGGCGCGTGCTCTTCGTCATCCCGTGGCAGGATCGCGTCCTTGTTGGCACGACGGACACCGCCGTTTCGGAAACGCCGCTGGAGCCGCGTCCGCTCGCGACCGAAATCCAATTCCTCCTCGAACACGCAGCGCAGTATCTGTCCAAGGCCCCGACCATGAGTGACATTCTCAGTGTCACCGCCGGGCTGCGTCCGCTCGTGAAGCTGCCCGGGGCGAAGGCCACCGCCGCGTTGCCGCGCGACCACGTCGTGCTCGTCTCGTCGGCTGGCCTCATCACTGTCGCCGGGGGCAAATGGACGACTTACCGCAAGATGGCCGCAGACGCGGTGGACAAGGCGATCGAGGTTGCCGGCCTGCCGACGAAACCGTGCGCGACCGAGAGCCTGCGGCTTGCCGACACCGGCCGCCGCACCGGGCAGTCGGCAGCCGAGACCTTGTCGAGCATCGGCGGTCCTCGGTCACGGCGTTTACATCCTGACTTGCCGCTGACCGCTGACGACGTGCTGCACGCCGCGCGGCACGAGATGGCACGGACGGTGGAAGATGTGCTCGCGCGCCGCTCGCGGTCGCTGCTGCTCGACGCACGCGCCGCGATGGAAGCCGCGCCGAGCGTGGCTGCGCTGCTGACCAAGGGCTTCGGTCGCGGCCCGGTGTGGGAAGCGGAGCAAGTCGCCGCGTTCCGCGAACTGGCGAAGGGCTACCTGCCCTGACGCGTGCCGGCGATTTGCAACCGCCGCCGGTCGCGGGCAGCACTTCGAGGACGCCTCATGCAGTCCATACGTCGGGCGGCGATTGTAAATCGCCGGCACGGGGAAAAAGGAAACCCGGCCGCGGGGGACAGAGAACGCGACCGGGTGCCGGGCTAGCCGCTCGGCTAGGCTCGCTCACTTCTTGTGAGCGACAATTCCTTCCTCCAGCCAGCCGAGCCGACCGGAGAGAACGCCTTGCGCCAGCTTGTAGCCGGCGCGGTCGGCGTTGTGATGCAAGCCGTCGAAGTGCCGCGCGATGCGCAGGCGGGCTTGCTGGCAAAAACATTCCGCGAGCTGGAGCAGCGCCTCGCGCTCTTCGAGACTCTTCGCCTCCTTCAACTTCGCCTCGACTCGCGCGCACGTCGCGGTGAGCGCGAAGATTTCCGCGCCGATGTCCACGAAGCGGCCGAGCAAGACTTGTTGCTTCTCGAGCTTCGGACCATTCAAGGCCATCGCGTGGAAGAGCGAACGCGCGAGCTTCCGCGCAGTGCGGCGGGCGAACTTGAGGTGCTTCGCGAGCGCGGAGTCTGCATCCACGCCGCTGAACGACGGCAGCCATTGCTGGGGATACCAGCTTGCGTAGAAGAGGCCGGCACCGACGGCAGCTTTGGCGCGGACGCCGAGCGGCAACTGCGAGTTCAGCACTGCGCCTGCCACTTTCAAATGCGGGTCCAGCGCCTCGCGCGCGATGAAGAGCCGCATGATTTCGCTGCTGCCCTCGAAGATGGTGTTGATGCGGCAGTCGCGCAGGAAGCGCTCGACGGCGATGGGTTCCTCGCCGCGTTCCTTCAGTGACTGCGCGGTCTCGTAGCCGCGTCCGCCGCGGATTTGCATCGTGTCGTCCACGATTTCCCACGCTCGCTCGCTGCCCCAGAGTTTGCACATCGCGGCTTCGAGGCGGATGTCGGCCTTCTTGTCGCGGTCCACGAGGCTCGCGGTGTAGAGCGTCATCGCCTCCATCGCGAAGATGTTCGCGGCCATGCGCCCGAGCTTGTCGGCGATGGCGGCGTGCTTGCCGATGGGCGCGCCCCACTGCACCCGCTCGGCGGACCACTTGCGCGAAACTTCGAGGCAACGCTTCGCGAGGCCGGTGCAGGCGGCGGGCAAAGTGAGCCGGCCCGTGTTCAACGTGGAGAGCGCGACCTTCAAGCCCTTGCCCTCGCCGAGGATGATGTTCGCGCGCGGCACCTTCACGTCGGTGAAGCGCACGACGCCGTTGTAGAGCGCACGCAAGCCCAAGAAGCGGCAGCGGTGCGCGATTTCAATGCCCGGTGTGTCCATGTCCACGATGAAAGCCGTGACCTGCTTGCGTTCCTTGCCGTTGACGAGCTTCGGGGGAGTCTGCGCCATGACGACGAGCACGCCGGCCTTGAGAAGATTGGTGCACCAGAGCTTCTCGCCGTTGATGACGAAGTGCTGGCCGTCGGCCGTGGGCTCGGCGCGCGTCTGCAGCGTCGCGGGGTCCGAGCCAACGCCCGGCTCGGTCAGGGCGAAGGCGGAAATTTCGCCCTTCGCGCAGCGCGGCAGCCAGTTCGCCTTCTGCTCGTCGGTGCCGAAGAGAATCAGCGGCTGCGGCACGCCGATGCTTTGATGCGCGGAGACGAGCGCGGCGAGGTTGCTGCAATAACTGCCGAGCAACACGGCGGCGCGACAGTAGTTAGTTTGCGACAGCCCAAGCCCGCCGAGCTGCGGCGAAATCTTGATACCGAACGCGCCCATCTTCGCGAGGCCCTTGATGACCTCGTCGGGAATCTCGCCGGTGCGGTCAATCTCGTCGGGGTCCACGTTGGCGCGGAGGAACGCCTCCAGCCGCGCGAGAAAGGCGTCGCCCTGGTCGCGGTCCTCGTGCGATTGCGCGGGGAACGGCAGCAGGCGGTCCAGCTCGTAGCGGCCCATGAAAAGGTTCGCGGCGAAGCTGCCCTTCTCGGACGCGGCGTCGCGCGCGGATTCGGTCATCTCCAGCGCGGCACGCTGGCCGGCGTTCATCTTCGAGGTGTCGATGACTTGCGCGGTGTCGTCACCGGGGGGCGTGGGGCGTGTTTCCATAGTGGGAGGTTCGAGGGTTTTCATAACAACACTCTTTTCTCGGGATAGAATTTACCTTCCTTCGCAGCCAAATCTTTCAGCAGCCCGCACGGGTCGAAGCGCGTCTCGCCTTCGTCCACCACCTCGTTCATCGCGCGCACGACGTTCGCCAAGCCCAGCGTGTCCGCATGACGCAGTGGGCCACCCCGGAACGGCGCGAAGCCCGCGCCCATAATCATCGCGAAGTCCACGTCCTCGGGGCCGCTGACAATGCCTTCCTCCACGCAGCGCGCGGCCTCGTTGACCATCAGCAACACCATGCGCAGCGCGAGGGCCGTGCGGTCGAAGTTCGCGGCGGAGTCGTCCTTCACGTAGCGCTCGGCGGCTTTGCCCACGACGGCTTCCTTGCCTTGGTGGCGGTAAAATCCTTCGCCCGACTTGCGCCCGAGATGACCGCCTTTCACCAGCTTGCTGAGAACTTCCGGCACGGCCATGCGCCGGTGGTAATGGCTCGCGAGCGTCTCGGCCACATGCAGGGAAACGTCCGTGCCGACTTCATCCACAAGGCGCAGTGGGCCCATCGGCATTCCGAAGTCGAGCATCGCCTCGTCGAGGTCCTTCACTTCCGCGCCGGCCTCGAAGAGCCGCGCCGCCTCGATGAGATACGGCATCAGCACGCGGTTCACGACGAAGCCGGGGCTGTCCTTCACGAGCACGGGGAGCTTGCCCATCGCCTGCACGAACTTCAGCGCGCGCCGCGTGACCTCGGGATCGGTGCGCGGCGTGTGGATGACCTCGACGAGCTGCATCCGATGCACCGGGTTGAAGAAGTGAATGCCCACGACGCGCTCGCTGGCGCAGAGACTCTCGGCCAACTCGGTGACGGAGAGGGCAGAGGTGTTCGTAGCGAGAATCGTGTCCGGCCCGGCGAGTTGCTCCAGCTTGCGGAAGATGTCTTTCTTCAAGTCCATCCTCTCCACCGCCGCCTCGATGATGACATCGGCGCGGCGCAGCGAAGGCAACTCGACGACCGGAGAAATCTTATCCATCGCCGCGCGCGCCTCGACGGGGGTGAACCTGCGGCGCTTCACGCCATCCGCGAAGAGCTTGGCGATGGTGGCCATGCCACGCCCGACGGCGTCGGTGTTGATGTCGCGCAGCATCACGGACACTCCGCGCGCCGCGAGCCATTGCGCGATGCCCGCGCCCATCACGCCCGCACCGATGACGGTGGCATGCGCGACGCGCGCCAGGCCAGGTTTCCCGCTTGTCTTGCCGTCGAACGTCAACTTCTTCGCCCGCTCCTGGAGGAAAAAGATGCGAATCAAGTTCTTCGCGGCTTCCGTCTGCGCGAGCTGGCAGATGGCATCGGCCTCCAGTTTCAACGCGCGTTCCTCGGAGCAGCCCACGCCGAGCGTCACGACTTCGAGCGCTTTCAGCACGGCGGGGTAATGGCCACGCGTCTTCTTGAAGAGCTTCGGCTGGGTCCACATGGAGATGAGATTCGCGGCGAAGGCGTTGTTCGTGGCCTTCATCGCAAGCGGGGTGGAGCGACGCGGCTTGCGCCCGGCCTTCGCGACCTTCGACAGCGCGACGACGAGCAAGCTCTCGTGCGGCACGAGGTCGTCGACCAAGCCGAGTTTCAGTGCCTGTTTCGCGCCGACGGTCTGGCTGGCGAGGATGAGGTCGAGTGCCGCTGGCAGGCCGATGAGGCGCGGGAGCCGTGTGCTTCCGCCCCACGCAGGCAGGATGCCGAGCTGCACTTCGGGAAGGCCGAGCTTCGTGGCTTTGTCCGGCGTGGCGAAGCGGAAGTCACAGGCGAGACAAACCTCAAAGCCGCCGCCCAAGCACGCGCCGTGAATCGCGGCGGCGGTCGGCAGCGGGAGCGCGGCGAGCCGGCTGAAGACGCGCTGGCCGAACTCGACCATCTCGCGCAGCACGTTCATGGGCGCGGTGGAGAGCGAGTGCAGGTCTGCGCCGGCGATGAAGATGCCGGGCTTCGCGCTGGTGAGCACCACGCCGCGCAGGGTGGAGTCGCGTTCGATGGCGTCGAGGTGGGCGTTCAACTCCTCCAACGTGGCGCGGTCAAAGATGTTCGCAGCGCAGTCGGGCCGGTCGAAGGTGAGGACGGCGATGGAGTCGGCGGTGACTTCGCGGCGGAGGTTCTTGAACTCGCGTGGCGTGGGGTCGGGTTGGGGGGCGTTCATCACGTCGAGTTTGAGTTGCTCGGGTGCGGGTAGGATTGCAGTGCTCATAACGCCTCCAGCCAGATGGCCGCGCCCTGGCCGCCGCCGACACAGACGGACACGAGCGCGCGTTTCAGGTTTTGCCGCTTCAATTCCTTCAGGCTCGCCAGCACGAGTCGCGCGCCGGTCGCGCCGACGGGGTGGCCGAGGGCGATGGCCCCGCCGTTCACGTTGAGCCGGTCGCGGCGGATTTCGCCGACGGGACTGGAGCGCCCCAACATCTTCTTCGCGAATTGATCCGACTCGCAGCACTTGAGCACCGCGAGCGTCTGCGCGGCGAAGGCCTCGTTGATTTCGATGAGATCGGCGGCGTTCACGGCGAGGCCGGTCTTCTCCTCCGCCTTCGCGATGGCATACACGGGGCCGAGGCCCATACGCGTAGGGTCGCAGCCGGCGTAGGCGTAGCCGAGCAACGCCCCGATGGGCGTGAAGCCCAACTCGGCGGCGCGCTCCTCGGTCATCACGAGCAAGGCAACCGCGCCGTCGGTGATTTGCGAGGCGTTGCCGGCGGTGACGGTGCCGTGGTGGCGGTCGAAGACGGGGCGCAGCTTCGCGAGAGCTTCCATCGTTTGCGATTCGCGCACGCCGTTGTCGGCGACGATGGGCTTGGTGCTTTTGCCCGAGGCCAATGTAGGGAAGACAGGGCAAATCTCTTCGGCCAGCTTGGCTTTGGCAGCGGCGGCGCGCTGGTGGGATTCGAGGGCGAAGGCGTCTTGCTCCTCGCGGCTCAGGCCGGACTCGCGCGCGAGCAACTCGGCGGTGTCGCCCATGTTCATGCCACAGACTGGGTCGGTGAGGCCGAGCTGGAGGGTGATGCGGGGCTTGAAGTCGGCGGGGCGGAAGGCGGTGAGGGCGGAGACTTTTTCGAGGAAGGATTTCGCGCGGCTAAGTTTGGCGAGCTTCTCCGCAGCGGTCTTCGTGTAGAGCAACGGATAGTTGCTCATGCTCTCCGTGCCGCCGACGAGGAAGATGGAGCCGCGCCCGGCGGTCATCTTCTCGTAAGCCTGCGTGAGCGACTCCAGCCCAGAGGCGCAGTTGCGATGCACGGTGATGGCCGGGACGTGCTCGGGGATGCCGGCGCGCAGGGCGATGACGCGCGCGACGTTCGCGGCGTCGGCGGGCTGGCCGACACAGCCGAAGATGACTTCGTCAATCAGCGCGGGGTCGAGGCCGGTGCGGGTGAGGAGGGCTTGGGTGGCGATGCGACCGAGTTCGTCCGCGCTGAGCGCGGCGAGGTCGGTGCCCATTTTGCAGAACGGCGTGCGGACGCCGTCCACGATGACGAGGCGAGAAGTGCTCATGCGGGCTCCTTTCTAAGCGGACTGGCCGCGACAGGCACGCTGTTCTTCGGGCGATGGTCCACGAGCTTCTGTTCCTTGAGCTGCACGCCGACGCCTTGGAGGTCGCGCATCTTCTCCGCGCTGTGGAACGCGATGCGGTTCGGGGAAATCTCGCAACGCGTCGCGAGTCGGGTGCGGAGGTCGTGGATGAGATGGTCGTCGTCGGCTCCGTTGATTTTCTGGACGTGCAGGACGAGCTCGTCCACTTCGAGTGGGTCGTCGTGCAGCTTGCGCAGTTCAATCTGCCAGGCGCCGACGTTCGGGGCGTCGTCGAGGACGTGCTCGAGCTCGTTGAAGTCCACGAGCGTGCCCTTGATTTTGTCGAGCTGGACTTCCTTGAAAGCGGAGCTGCGCGAGACTTTGCCGACGAGTCGCGGGAGCTGGCGACCGCAGTGCGGGCAGGCCTCGTAAGTCAGACCGCCATCAATGTAGTCGCCAGTGCGGTAGCGCAGGACGACTGTGCCGCGCGAGTCGAGCGGGGTGAACACAATCTCGCCGGGCTGGCCGTTCGCGACGGGTTCGCCAGTCTTCGGGTCCACGACCTCGACGACGCCGAGGTCGGGGTAGAGATGGTAGCCGGAGGAGGGTTCATCCACCGGCACGGGGCATTCGGCAAAGGCCATCTTCGCCTCGGTGAAGCCGTAGGTCGTCACCACGTCGATTTCGCGCGCGCCAAGTTCAAGGGCGAGGTTGCGGAGTTTCAAGCGCATCCCGTCGGGCACCTTCTCGCCGCCGAGGACGATGCGCCGGAGGTTTTCGCAGCGGACGCCTTCCTCCGCCGCTTGATGCAAGACGTGATAAACGAAGGTCGGCATCCCGATGAGCACGTCGGGGCGAATCTTGCGGAGGAAACGAATTTGGCCCTCGGTGCCCATGACCTTGCCGCCGCCGGTGCTCGCGGTGAACACACCGAACGCCGTGCTGCCGTAGTGCGCGAGCCAGAACGCCAGGTGCGGCGCGTAGGGGAACATGTTCAGGAGCTTGTCCTCGCGCCGCGCGCCGCACACGCCGAAGACGCGCTCGCCGGCGAGTTGGAGATTCGCGAGGTCGTGGTTCGTGTAGAGGAAGGGCACGGGGTCAGCGCTGCGGCCCGTGGTGCTCGTGAGGAAGATGGGGCGGAACTCGGACTCGAAGCCTTGCGCGACGTGCTCGCGACCGTGGAGCAAGGCGCGGAGGATGGAGGAGGGGCGGCGCGAGAGGACGTTGCGGTCGGGGATGAGGAGGAAGTCGCGAGCCTTCTGCGGATTGTCCGGCGTGTTGAGCAGGTCAGCCTTGCTGGTGAAGGGCAGGCGGCGCAGATCGTCGAGCGAGCGGAAGTCGGCTGCGGTGAGTTTCAACTGGCGGAACAGCTCGCGGTAGTGGGCGGAGAAGGGCAGCACGGTGTCGCGCAGCCAGTGGTGCAGGCGCTCGGCTTGCAGCGCGCGGACGGTGGCTTCAGGCAGCCGCTGCCAGTTCGTGGTGAGGAGTTTGGTGCTCATAGGATGGCTCCTTGCGGTTCACTAATTTTTTGATGTCGGCGAGGTTCTCCTCGGCCACGCGGCGACCGAGGGAAATGTATTTCATGGGATTGGAGAAGTCGTGCCAGCGCGAGTCGCACGCGAGCGGACGGAGGACAACGTCTGCCTGACGGCAGGCATCCTCGGCGGCCCGAATCTGCCCGCCAATGACGGCGCGCTGGGTGACATCGAGGATGTTGCCGTAGGCGAAATAGTTGATCTGCCGGTTGAGCAGGCGGAGGAAATCGAAGCGGCTGCGCTTCACATCGACTTGCTCGCGCTCGTATTCGCGAGTGCAGCGGAGGAAGGCGGAAGTGGGAATGATGTTAACCGCGATGACGTGCTCGATGCCCGCCTCGCGCAGCACGTCCACGGGCAGCGGGTCGGAGATGCCACCGTCAATGTAGGTCTCGCCATTCAGTTTCACGGGAACGAAGACGCTGGGAATCGCGCAGCTCGCGTGGACGGAATGGGACACTTGGCCAGTGCTGAACACGATGCGTTCAAGCGTGTCGAAGTGCGTCGTGACCACGCGGAGCGGACGCGCGAGTTGTTCGAAGCGCACCTCGCCGATGCTGCGCTCCAGCCGTTCGCGAATCGCACGACCATGAATGAACCCCCGGCGCGGCGGGAACGCGGGGTCAATCAACTTGAACAAGCCCCACTTGCCCTCCAACTCGCGGGCCTTGCGCTCGAGGAACTGGCCGTCGTGCCCGAAGGCCCACAACGCGCCGATGTAAGCGCCCATGCTCGTGCCGGCGATGACATCCACCTCGATGCCGTTCTCCTCGAGCACTTGCAGCACACCGACGTGGGCGAGGCCTTTCGCACCGCCGCTGGACAGCGCGAGGCCCACGCGGCAGCGGCCGATTTCGCGCGCGAGCCGGCGCAGGTCGAACTTGAACGCCACCGGCCACACGCCGCCGCAGTGCGAGTGGAGGGAGTCCATCGTGGCGGGCGACTCGTGGAGGTTCAGGTGCGCAGGCTGGCCGATTTGCTTGATAAAATCCTCTGCCGGCTGCGGCACCTCGTCGTGCTCCAAGCAGAGCACGAGTTTCAAATCCGTCTTCACGCCGGTGCGCGCGGCGCGCAACTCGCGGTCGAGCTGATTGAACTCGAAGAGGCTGTCCACCGTTTGCTGCGCGAGCACGTAGGTGGCGGAGGACCGGCCCGCCGCCTCGGCGAGCGCCTGGCGCGGGGCGTCCGCATCCACGTGGACGAGGACGTGACTGAAGTGCCGGGCGCAGTGACCGAGGAAGGCGGAGAGGAACTGTGACTCGGAAGAATGATTCGTCACCCGCAGCGCGAGCCGGTCGAAATTGCCGAGATGCTGTAGCTTGTCGGCGAAGGCAAACCCGGTGTTCGGCAGCGAGTGGAGCGGGCTCCAGACCTTCGCCGTCGCATCGGCCTCCGATGGAACGAGGAGCAGGAGCAGCACGCGCTCGCCGGTAACGGACTCCAGCATCTCGGCGAGCGACTCGGCGACGAGACGGTCCGGGACACGGCGGGAGGCGGTGGCGAGGGTGGTGAGACGACCGGAGCGATTGAAGACCGCTTGCGGCGGACGGGCGAGCGAGGAGAGGAGTTCTGACCTTCGCTGGTCCCACACGGATTTTTCGTTTGGATGCGACGCAGGCATTGCCGGCTTTCTGAGCGACGGCTGCCGCGGAACTATCCACGTCCTAACCTAAGCGGCCCTTTGGCCGGTCGTCGCTGCCACTGAAGGCTGAGTTGTTTGTGTTGCCCATTCTGTATCTCTGTCTGAGGCCAACGTAACGCAGAAGTCGTGCCGGTCAAATTTGAGAAGGTCGGGGGCCAAGGCTCGTAACGAAACTGTCGCCGCGCTCCTAGCTACTTCTTCGCCTTCTTCCCCGCCTTGCCGGCGCCGACTTGTTCCGGGTCGCTGAAGGGCGGGTGGTCGAAGGTGCTGCCGTCGCCGGTCACGCGCGGGTCCTTCGCGTCTTGGAGCAGTTTCATCAGGCGTTCGGACTGCGCGCGCTTCTGCGTCGCGAAGGCCGGGTCGGCGGCGAGGTTCTTCACTTGGTCGGGGTCGTTCTTCAAATCATAAAGCTCCTCGGCGGGGCGCTTGGCGAAGGCGAGGTCGAAGTGCCACTTCCACTGCGCCTCGTGCTGGTGCGCGATGAGCCAGGTCTTCGTCGGGCTGGCGTCCATGTCGGGGAAGGCGGCGCGCGTGTTGTTCCCTAGGTCCTTCAGGTCCGGCGTGGACTCGGCGGCAGAGTAAGGCGCGCCCATTGGCCAGCGGTCGGGCGCGAAGTTGCGGATGTAGAGGAAGTCCGGCGTGCGCAGGGAGCGCATCGGATACGGGAGGTTGCCTTCGCGCGCCGCGCCCACATGACGCTCGCGGCCCGCCACCACCCAGTCACGGCTTGCGTCCACGAGGCCGGCCTTGTCCGACTTGAACAAGGGTAAGAGGCTCTTGCCGTAGAGCTTCTCGGGCGGTTTCACACCGCCGATTTCAAGGAACGTTGGCATCAAGTCCGGTAGGCGCACGAGGTCAGTGACAACACGGCCCGCCTTGCCGCCGGGCCAACGCACCACGAGCGCGACGGCCGTGCCATGGTCGTAAAGGTTGCACTTGCCGCTGGTCACGCCGGGCATGCCGTGGTCGCCGCTCAGAACGATGACGGTCTTCTCCAGTTCGCCCGCTTCCTCAAGCCGTTTCATCAGCCCGCCGACGTAGGCATCCACTGCCTGGCACTCGCCGAGGTAATCGGCCACGTCCTCGCGGATTTCCGGCACATCGGGCATGAACTTCGGCAGCTTCCCCTTCAGCGCGTCCGGCTCGATGCCCCAGAGTTTCTTCCCGCTGCCCTTGACCCACGAGCGATGCGTCGTGGTCGTGCCCATCCAGTAATGCCACGGCTGCCCCGGCTTCCGCGCGGCGAGGAAGTCATCAAAGTTCCCCCGCACCTGCGCCAGGATTTCCTCACGTGCGGCGGCGACCGCCATGCCCTTCGCCACGCGCGCGGTCATCTCCTCGGAGAAGTTGTTACACGCGTTGCCGGCCTTCTGATACGCGTAAGCCTGCCCGCCGAAGCCCGCGTCCGCCGGCGTGCCGGGACTCCACACCTTAAAACTCTTGCCGATGTGATACCCCGCGTCGCGCAGCAGCAGCGGGAAGGTGGGAATCTTCTCGTCCCACACCGCGCCCTGAAGAATCGCGCCGCGGCCGGTCTGGAAAAAATACCGCCCCGACAGTAGCGAACTCCGGCACGGCGTGCAGCTCGGCGCGTTGACGAAGGCATTCTTGAACAGCACCCCCTCGCGCGCCACGCGGTCCACGTTCGGTGTCTGGACCACGTCGTTGAGGGTCGGGCGGCCATCGAGGCTTTTGTAGCAACTCGCGTAGCGGCCCCAGTCGTCAGCGAAGACGAAGAGGATGTTCAGACGCGGCGCATCTGCGGCGAAGGTGTGAACCGCGAAGCCAACCAGCCCGGCCAGCAGCGTGAACGCGCGAATCGTGTTACTCATGACGCGACGATAGCGAAACTACCCGCCGGAGCGCAGCGGAAAACCAGGCTTGAGAATCAGCGTTTGACTTCCGTTGTGCGAAACCCGCTCCACGCGGCTGTAATCCAATGAGCAGGGGACTTCCAAAATCACCTGCGCGCTCTAGCCGTCGGCCCGGGGCAGCCCTATTTCCGTCGTGGGGGACCGCGAAGCCCGCGCGCCGCAGGTCGCGCTCATAGCCCGCCAGCGGGAAGAACTTCGTGGTGAGCGTGTGTGCGCTGGGCGGCTTGCCCGCGAGCGCGCCGCCGGCGAAGACGCGAATGGCGAGCCGTGCTGGCTGGGGCGGGCGCGGCTCCGTCCAGCCGTCGAAGCAGCCGGAGTCTGGCCCTGCCGCGCACAGGTTCAGGTTCACCTGCAGGGCCGCCCACGCGTTGGCCGCGAGCACTGCTCGAAGCGACTCCGCGTCGCCCAGGCCAGTCAGCCCGAGGTGGTGGACGAGGCCTTCCATGCGGAGTTGCTCGAAGGCGTCGCGCACCCCACCGGGGCGCAACACGTCGGCGGGCGTGAGCGAAGTGGGCTGGTCGCCGCGCTGACGGGTGAGGGAGTTGTGGAGTTGCAGCAGGGTGACGGAGTTCACGCCGAGCCGTTGCAGGCCCCCCTCCACGGAGGCGCGCACGGCCCCGGGCACGTCGCTGAGTTGCTCAGCGGTGAGGCGGACCTTGGTGTGGCGAGGCGCGCGGCGCTGGCCGCGCCCAGTTCGCGGAGGGCCCAGCCGAGGTTCGTTTCGGATGCGCCCTGGCCGTAGGTCGCCGCCGTGTCGAACCAGGCCAGGCCCAAGGCGAGCGCGCGGTGGATCGTCGCGAGTTGGCGTTCGCGGGCTGCGGCGTCGGTCATCAGCATGGAGACCGGCCCGGCCCCAAAGACGAGCGCGGGCAGGCGGAGCGGACCGGGCGCAAGGCTGAGCGGGAGGCTCATGTGAACCATCGTAAGGGAAGTGTCCAGTGCCCGCGTTCATCCGGCGTCAACGGGGCGATGGTGAGGCTCCCCCCGCTGAAGATTCGGGCTGTTCGACGGGCGGAAGGTCTGCTACGAAAGGCTTGTGCTACCCGACCACGGCCCGCCGCCGCCGCCTGATTCCCGACCGCACACCGTGCTGGTCGTGGATGACGATGTGGCGACGGTGGAGTTGCTGGCGTGTGTGTTGGAGGACGAGGGATTCACAGTCTGGCAGGCACACACCGCTGCGGAGGCCCGAGCGCAAGTCGCCCTGCATTGCCCCGACTTGGTGCTGCTCGACGTGATGCTGCCGGACGCCGATGGGCGCACCTTGTGCCGTGAGTTCAAGGCGGCGGAGCGGACGCAGGCCGTCTTCATCATCCTGATTTCCGGCCTGGTGATTGGCTCGCAGAGCCGCATCAGCGGACTGAATCTCGGCGCGGACGAGTATCTGACGAAGCCCTTCCAGATGGAGGAGTTGATCGCCCGCATCCGTTCGTTCCTGCGCATCCGCGAGGCTTCGGAGGCGCTCCGCACGGCCAACGAACAGCTCGAGGCGCGTGTGTCGGAGCGCACCGAGGCTTTGCGCCTGTCCAACGGGAAGCTCCAGCAAGCTGCCGGGGAGCTGCGTGCGCTCACCAGCCGCCTGCTCGAAACGCAGGAGCGCGAGCGTCGCCGGCTGGCGCACGAACTGCATGACGAAGCCGGCCAGGCGCTGACGGTGCTGAAATTTTCCTTCGACAACCTCGAGGAGTCCGCCCAGGTGCAGTTGCCCGAAGCAATGGCGGACGGACGGGCCGCGCTCACTCGGCTAACGCAGCTCATCCGCAACCTGTGGCAGGAGCTGCGCCCGGCGATGCTGGAGGACTTCGGCCTGGTGCCGGCCTTGGTCTGGTATTTTGACCGGCTCCGGCTCAGCACGCGGATCCAAGTGGATTTCCAACACGAGGGCGCGGATGGCCGACGGTTCGACCACGCCATCGAGACGGCGGCGTATCGGACCGTCCAGGAATGCCTGACCAACGTGACTCGCCACGCCGGGGTGCGGGAGGTTCGCGTGGTGCTGTGGGCCGGCCCCGGCCTGCTGCAAGTGCAGGTCGCCGATCAGGGGCGCGGCTTCGACACGCGCGGGGGCCTGAGCCGCGACGGCAGTTGCGGATTGGTGGGCATGCAGGAACGCGTGCGGCAGTTGCGCGGCAACTGGTCCCTCACCACCAGTCCGGGGGCGGGCACGCGGGTGATTGCGGAATTTCCCCTGACTGAGGGCGCGTCCGTCGCCGTCAGTCCTGCCGCTCCGGCCCTCAATACGGGGTTTTCCCCGACTGAGACCCGGCAGTTGCGCCCGGCTGATTTTAACATCTCGACCAAGCCATGACACGTCACTCCATCCTCATTGTTGATGACCACCCGCTGGTGCGGCGCGGCATCCGCGGGCTGCTCCAGGGGCAGCCGGACTTTCATGTCGTCGGCGAAGCTGCCGACGGCCTGACCGCGCTGCATCTGGTGGAGCAACACCGCCCCGACGTGGTGGTGTTGGACATCGTGATGCCCATGCTCGGCGGCCTGGACCTCCTCCGCCAACTGGCGCAGAACCCGAGCCGGCCCCGGACGGTGGTGCTGTCCTTGCACGATGACCCGGGCTACGTGCAGCAGGCCATGCGGCTGGGCGCGGCGGGCTATGTGTTGAAGCACTCGGCCTCGACCTTCCTCGTCGCGGCGGTGCGCGACGCGCTGGCGGGGCGGTTTTTCTCCAGTTGCCCGCTGGGCACCGACGCCCCGGCTCAGCCCGAGGCACCGCAGCGTCATCTGATGGATCGCGGCGAACTGCTGACGGCGGAAGAGCGGCTGGTGTTGCGGTTGATGGCGACCGGGGCCTCGGAGGAACAGATGGCCCCCAAGCTGGCGTATCAACCCCTGGCCATCCCCATGTTGTGCCGCAACATCGCGCTCAAGTTCGGGCTCCAGCAGCCGGCGGACCTGCGTCAGTTGGCCTCCCAGTGGGCGCGCGAGAACTAGCGGGCCCGGGCCGCGCCCATGAAAACCACGAGCATCCTCATCGTGGACGATCACCCGCTGGTGCGCCGCAGCATCGCCGGACTGTTGCGGGCGCAGCCCGACTTCCGGGTCGTGGGCGAGGCCGCCAACGGCTTGGAGGCGCTGCACTTGATCGAGCAGACCACGCCTGATGTCGTCGTGACCGACATTGTGATGCCCCTGGTGGGCGGCCTCGACCTGCTCCGGGAACTCTCCCAGCAGATGCCGCGTCCGCTGCTGGTCGTGCTCTCGCTCTTCGACGACCCGCGCTACGTGCAAGAGGCGACGGAGTGCGGCGCCGCCGCCTACGTGCTCAAGCAGTCCGCGCCCACCTTCCTCGTCACCGCCATCCGCGACGCGCTGGCGGGGCGCTTCTTCTGCACGCCGGCGATTTCCGGGCAGGCGCTCGCGGAGATCGCCAGCCGCTTCCGCGACCCGCCCTGGAGCCGCCCCGGCCTGCTGAACGATGACGAACGGACGGTGCTCGAACTGCTCGGCTCCGGCTGCGCGCCGGAGGAAATCACCCGCCGGGTCGCGCACCAACCACTGCCGGTGCCGCTGGTCTGCCAGAACATCGTGCGCAAGCTCGGCCTCAGCAGCGAGGCCGACCTCCGGCGTTACGCGGAGCACTGGACGGCGGCGCAGCACTGAGGCGGATATGCGGCAGAGCGCGGGCGGCCAGCCCGCGCTCCGTGGCCCGAAAATCAAAACACCCGCCGCAGTCGGAACTGGGGCGGGTGCGCAGGCAAGGCTGGGGCTACTTCTTCTTCGGCACGGTGGCGGTGCCCGCGACCGCGCCGGTCTTGATGCTCACCGCGTTCAGCTTCTCGCCCAGCATGAAGGTGCTCACGGTCGCGTCCGCGCCGACCTTGATGTTCTCCAACTTCGACGGCTTGCCGGAGTCGGTGATGACGGTGGTCTCGTCCACGGCGAGCGTCTTGCCCGCGATGGTGATGGTCTTGGCCTCCTTGTCCACGGCGGTGATTTTCCCGTGCAGGGCGGTGTCCGGCGCCATCTTCTTGGCGGCGGCCGAGGCGGCAGGGGTGAGGACGGAGCACGCGATGGCCGCAGCCAGCGTGAGGAGGGAACGAGTGAGGGAGCGCATAGTTTGGTTTTGTTTCAGTCGCGGACTTGGACGTGACGGGAGGTGGGGACGTTACAGGGGAACGTGTTCAGCGTTCAGAACCGGCTGGGGCGTGGGTTGAGCCACGGATGACGGCACAGGGCTTACTTCCCCACCTGCTCCACGCCCTTCTGCCACGCCGGCGGATTCGACAGCTTGAAGAGCAACTCTCCCGCCTTGCGCACGAGCAGCACCCCCTCGGCCTCGCGGTTCGCGTAGCTCTCGATGTCAATCGTCGCGGGGTCGCGGTAGCCCATGTTGATGCGTTCGCAGACCGCGCGCGGGATGCCGGTGGCGAGGGTGACCTTGATGCGGCAGTGCTCAACGCCCTTCTCGAACGTGCCGATGCCGCGCACGTGCGTGCTGTGGGCGAGCACGCCCCAGGGGTAATCCTTGAACTTGTCCCACTGCTTCAGGAAGTAGTCGCGGCAGTGGTAGCCGATGGCGTGCATGGTCTGGTTGTGCGTGACGCTGACCTCGGTGACGTGCGGCGCGTAGATGATGAGTTCGCCGCCGTCGGCCACGACCGGCTCCAGTTTATACATCGCCTTCCCGGCGGTCCAAACGTCCTCATACATCTTCGGCGCGCAGGAGAGCACCGTGTGATAAGGCCGGTCGCGGAAGACGATGTGCTCGGTGCGGGACACGTCCGCCGCCGCATCCCACGCGGCCTCCGGTGAGCCGATGAACAGGCCGGCCAGCGACTTGTCCGGGCGCACGACCATCGCGAGGCAGAGCTTGCTGACCTTCACCATCGCGCCCACGCGGTCCACGACGCGGCGCACGGGCGTCCACTTGTTGCCGATGGTCATCGGGTTGGTCACGCACCCGCCGAGCCAGTGGAAGAAGTTCAAAATCTCCGGGCCTGCCACGCCGGGGAAGAGATACTTGTTGCCGCCGCTGAACCCGACGACTTCGTGCGGAAACACCGGGCCGATGATGACGATCTGGTCGTAGTCGAAGACGCGCTTGTTGATCTGAACCGGAACGTCCAGCTCGAAGAGGCCGTCGGAAAGCTCCCGCGTGTCGGCCTTGGTGAGCGTGCCGATGTTGGTGAGCGCGGCGGGGTTGTCCCACTCGTGGTTGAAGAAGCGGACCTGGGCGTAGGTGCTGGCGCGCTCGGCGGCGGTGATTTCCAGCCGGTCGCAAATCGCTGCCTCGCTCATGGGCTGGTGCGTGCCCAGCGCGATGAGGATGTCGAAGTGCGCCGTGACCGCGCCGAGTTGCCGGAAGAGCGTCTGGAACATCAGCCCCACGGGCGCGGTGCGCGTGGCGTCGGGCACGAGGAGCAGGACGCGCTTGCCCCGGTAAGCATTGGCCGGACACGCCTGCACGACGAGTTCGGCGACTTGGGCGGCGGAGACGGCGGAGCCTTTCGGGGCGGTCGAAGCGCGCAAGTTCATGGGCAGAATAGACCACGGAATGGCAACGAGGGTCACGGACTTTGCAGCGCGGACCGGGTCCGGGTGAGCTGAATTTGGCTCGCCAACCGGACAAAATCCGGTGAACTAGCCGTCCATGTCCGAGTGTTGGAAATCCTCCTCGCTACCTTGCCTGTGCGTCCTCTTCGGCGCGCTGCTGGCGGCTGCGCCGGGCGCGTCCGCCCAGGGCAAGTTCACCGCCACGAAGGAGAAACCTTACGCCAACACGCTGGGCATGAAGTTCGTGCCTGTGCCCGGCCCGCGCATCCTAATGAGCGTCTTCGAGACCCGCGTGGCGGATTACCTGCCCTTCGCGGATGCCTTCGGGCCGCACGACTGGGCCGCGCTCGGCTACACGGGCCGGACGAACCATCCCATCGGCAATGTAAGCTGGGAGGAAGCGGCGGCGTATTGCCGCTGGCTCACGGAGAAGGAGCGCCAGAGCGGCGCGCTGGGAAAGAAGGACCGCTACCGCTTGCCGACGGACGCCGAGTGGAGCGCCGCCGTCGGCAAGGGCAAGTATCCGTGGGGCGACAACTGGCCCAAGATGGCCGACTGGCCCAAGCTCCCCGGCTACAAGCCCGCCGACGGCGACAACACCGCGCCCGTGGGCAGCCGGCCCGCGAACGAGTTGGGCTTGCACGACCTCGGCGGCAACGTTTTCGAGTGGGTCAACGACTGGTATGTGAAGACGATGAACGACCCAAAAATCCGGCAGGAGGACAAGAAGCTCAACGAGGACGGTGGCGGCAGGAAGTTCAAGGTCCTGCGCGGCGCGTCCTGGGTGTTCTGGGATTCCATGAGCCTCCAAAACGCCTGCCGCCATGTCGCGCTGCCGGGCGGGCGCGGCAACCTGTATGGCTTCCGCTGCGTGCTGGAGGCCGACGGGGAGAAGTGAGGGCGGAGGAGTCGCAGGCTTTCGATCAGCCGGGGGGTTCAGCAAGCAGGGACGGGTGGAAGGGGCTGCAACTCGTCCACCGGGCTTCGGGCAGATCCAACGCCAGCTCGTTCTCCCCCCCGCGTCGTCCGCCGCCACTGGACCATTCTGTCGCAAGCTGGCGAACCGCTTATGCCGCCAGGTGGAAATAGCCGTGGATGTGCGGCACGCCGCGGAAATACCACACCATCTCCGGCCCTTCGATCTGCCAGGTGTCCCAGACCCGGTCGTTGCCGATGTCGTAGGGCCCGCCGTAACAGGAGACGAAGAGCCGCTCGACCAACTGCTTGTCCTGAATGGTCTTCATGGTGGCGGCGACGTCGTCGGGCCGGAAGCAGACGAGCATGCGGCGCATGGTTTCCAGCAGCTTGGCCTGCTGGTCCTTGCTCAGGTCCGCGCCGCTGAGTCCGGGCAGATCCGTCTTGCGCTTCTGGATGACCGTCGCCGGGCTTTCCCCCCTCGGCTCGCGCCCGACCAGGATCTGCGCCTGTTGTTTGCCGTCCAGCGCGTGGACGAACTCGTTGAAGATCAGCCCCTGATACCAGAAGGGATTGCCCTCGTGATCCTTCGACTCGTTGAACGCCTTGGCGAAGTTCCCGTAGAAAATCGGCGCGCCACCGAAGCCAAGCCCCTGGTCCGTGTGGGCATTGCAGCGCCGCGTCACATGGTGCCCGGTGTAAATAAACTCAAAACTCTGGTCGCCCGGCGTGCCGAAGAAACCTACCGAGGGCGTGTTCTTGAGGTTGCCCATGAGGTCCTTCTCCACCTGCCAGCTCATCTTCGCGCGATGCTCCGGGTGATGTAGTGACTCGAAGATCTGCCGCACGAGATCTTGTTGGTCCTTGGTGTAGAAGGTGTGGAGCCGCTGCTCGGGACAGATATACCACCAGTTGCTGACGTATTGGCGCTTGGGGTGGTCCACGGGCAGACAGATCTTGGCGCGCTGCTCCTCGGTGAGGCTCTTGTAGAACTGCATCGGCAGGGAATCCTTCCCCGCCGGGCCGGCCCGCAAATTGGGCAGCGCGGCGAAAGCGGCGGTGACGCCGAGCGCCCGGATGATCTCGCGGCGGTTAATGAGCTTCGGGGGGCTGGCAAGGAGGTTGAATTTCATGTAATCACTCTCGCGTGGATGGGGGGGGGGAAACCAGCCGAATTTCGCGGCTGGATTCGGGCCTTGCGCTCGCCGCACCGTGGCTGGCGGGTGCGGGCAAGACCTTTGACTTCGGTGCCATCGTAGTGGCGATTGCGTTTCCCGTTTCGCGCGAGCGGCTCGGGCCGTGGACGCGGGCCGAAAGGCTCCAGCAAGGGCGGGCGGCGCTGGTTGCCGCCACTCTCGGCGCGGCGGCGGCGCGTCCGTTTCGCTTCTCCGCCGGGCTATACGGTGAGCGCGTAGTGGCGCAGCGCATTGGCGGACCACAGCTTGCGCTGCTGCGCCACCGGCCGACTGGCGATGATCTGCCGGAGCATCGCCACCCATTGCGGATAGCTCGCGCCGAGCAGGCAGACGGGCCAGTCGCCGCCGAAGACGACGCGGTCGGGACCGAAGGCGTCGAGGCAGTGGTTCACGACGGGGGCGAGGTCTCCCGCCTCGCCGCCCGGGGGCAGGCTCGCGGCGATGCCGGAGATTTTGCCGATGACGTTGGGGCGCTTGGCGAGCGCGGCGATGGCGCGCTTCCAGTCATCGGCGGTGTGGCGCGGGCGCTCCTCACCGGGGCGGGGAGGACGGAAGGCCTTGAGGTCGGGATTGCCGCAATGGTCGAGCACGAAACGCGTGCCGGGGCAGAGCTCGGTGAGCTTCAGCGCGTCCCCCAGTTCCGGCGCGCGCATGCAGAGATCAAAGCGTTTGCCCAACTCGCCCAGCAGGCGCACGCCCCGCACGAACTCGGGCTTCAGGCAGTAGCCCGCCGGCGTCGCCGGGGAATGAAGCACGCGACGCACGCCCTTGAAGCTGGGGTCGGCCCGGAAGCGCCGGACATAGGCCCCGAAGTCGGGCGCGTCCGGGCGTCCGCCGATGACGGCGGCGCGCGTGGGTGCCTGGCGACTGCGCGCGAGCCCGAGCACAAATTCCGCCTCGCTCACCAGTTCGGTCTCGGCCGAGTCCACTTCCATGTAGATGGCGCGGACGTTCAGGCCGGCGGTGGCGGCGAGGTATTCTTCGGTGCGGTAGCTGTGCCGGAGGATTTCCGGCGCGCCGCCCAGCCACGGGAGGGACTGTTTCGCGAGGTCCCAGAGGTGCTGGTGGGTGTCAATGATGAGGGCGTCCGGAGCCGACGGCAGGGTGGCGCACCCGGCGGTGGCGGCGACGGTGGTCAGGGCGGTGTGTTGGAGAAACTGACGGCGAGTGGTTTGCATGACCGGACGATGTGCCAATCGGGACGGTGCTGCCAACCGTTTCTTGGGCTACCGGCCACCGTGCCCACTTGGAAATGATGGCTCCCCCAACGATGGGTTGAACTCCCCGCCCCGCGCCCGCTATCCTCCGCGCATGGGCCGCCAGTGGTTACACGCCAAACGCCTCGTCAACAACCTGAAGAAGGGCAAGACGACCGGCAAACTCGTCCGCGAAATCATGGTCGCCGCCAAGCTCGGCGGCGCGGACCTCGCCGCCAACGCGCGCCTCTTCACCGCTTGCGAGAAGGCGCGCAAGGACAGCGTCAACCGCGATGTCATCGAGCGCGCCATCAAGAAAGGCTCTGGCACCGGCGACGACAAGCTGGTGCTCGACCACATCGTCTTCGAGGGCTACACGCCGCACAAGGTGCCCGTCATCGTCGAGGTGATGACCGACAACGTGAACCGCACCGCGCCCGAGGTCCGCGTGCTGTTCAAGCCGGGCCAGCTCGGCACCACGGGGAGCAACAAGTTCCTCTTCGACCACGTCGGCCTGGTCGAGGCGCACCATCCCACCGCCGGCACCGACATCGAAGCCGCCGCCATCGAGGCCGGCGCGAACGAGGTCGAGCCGCTGACCTCCGCGCAGAATGACGACATCCCCGAGGACGCGACCGGCGCACGCTTCATCACCGACCGCACGGCCATTCACGCGGTCTCGCAGTGGCTGGCGAAGAACGGCTGGACGGTGGTGACGAGCGAGATGGGTTACGTGCCGAAGAGTTTTACGGAACTCACGGAGCCGCAGCGCACCGAAGTCGGCGAGTTCCTCAACGAGCTGGACGCGCACGACGACGTCCATCGCGTCTGGGCCGCGCTGAAGTGAC